>JBGSWB010000001.1:0-4206 GCA_041752675.1 Sideroxydans sp.
TTCCGAAGATAATGTAGCCAACTATCAAACCCAATATGGCAAAGGCTAGAACAAGCGATATCTTTTTCATACACGTCTCCTATTGCAGGTCAATCAATTCCAGGCGTATCCGATGAGAGCCACGCCGATCGTCACGACACCCAAAGCTAGGTTGATCGCCACCAGTTGGCGTATTTTCCCCAGCAATTCACCCGCCTCTTTCCAGCGCTCTTTGGCGACGTGCAAACTCATTGGGACGTACAAACCAAAGAACACATAGCCGTAGATCACCGTCATCACCAGACCCAATAACAACATGATGTGTATGTGGTGGGACACGTTCGCCATCCCACCATATTGGTAGATGAGATAGAAACCGGTGACCAATATGCTGCCGACAGCGCCCCACACCCAAGTGAAGAAACGTTGGAACACTTTATCCCAGAGTCGTAGGCGCTCCGGTGGTTGCAACACCTCGACGGCGGCTGGGCGAAGTACGACATAGGCGAAGAACATCCCGCCTACCCATAAGACGGCAGCCAGCAGATGAATGAGTTTGAAAGCGATCATGGCAATCCTTATGTTTGGGTTTGAGTGTACAACAGTGCCTCACGCACAGGTCTAAAGCTACGCCGATGTACTTCAGACACACCATGCTCGCGCAAAGCAGCCACATGTGCGGCGGTAGGATAGCCCTTGTGTCCGTCGAAACCATATTGAGGGTATCGCACGTGTAGCTTCAGCATCAACTCATCCCGTGCTGTCTTGGCCAAGATAGAAGCGGCGGAGATAGCAGCGACTTTGCTATCCCCTTTGACGATGGCCTCACTTGGAATTCCCGTTTGAGGGCAATACAGGCCATCCACCAAAATTTGCTGAGGTTGAATGGACAAAGCCAACACAGCGCGACGCATCGCCAACAAGGTGGCCTGCAAGATGTTGAGTTTGTCGATCTCTTCGACCTCAGCATAGGCGACTGCCCAAGCTAAGGCGCGTTCTCTGATGATGGGCGCCAGCAGGTCGCGCTGTCTTTCGGAGAGTTTTTTGGAATCTGCCAATCCCGCTATGGGATGCGCTGGATCGAGGATGACTGCAGCCGCACTGACAGGTCCAGCCAGTGGCCCACGCCCTGCTTCATCCACACCGCAGATGAGAAGGATGTCGCTCATGCCAAATAAGGCAAGATGGCCGATGCTGCTTTTTGCGCTGTGTTCTGACGCAAGGTTTTGTGCATGACATCAAAGGTCTCTTCCAATTCAGCCACTGCATTTTTGTTGTTGACTAGATTCAACAAGGCTTGGGCGAGGTTCTCTGGTGTCGCGTCATCTTGCAATATCTCAGGCACGACGAAGCGCCCCGCCAAGATATTGGGCAGCCCGACATAACGTTGGTACATCTTGCGTTTGTGCAACCACCAAGACAATGTAGGCATCTTGTAGGTGATGACCATGGGGCGTTTTAGCAATGCCGCTTCTAGCGTCGCGGTGCCGGATGCCACCAACACACCATCGGCGGCGACCATGGCATCGTGCGCATGACCGAACAGCAAGGTGATAGGCAATTGCTGCGCTTCTAATTTCCACAGCACTTCTTCGAAGATGTTGCGTGTCTCGCGACTGGCGAGTGGCACTAAGAATTGAGCTTCCGGCAGTTTCTGCAGGATGAGCTTCGCAGTCTCGATATAGGTATGAGCGAGTTGCCTCACTTCGCTCTGGCGACTGCCCGGAAGAAAGGCGAACACCTTCGCCGTCTTAGGCATGATGCGCATCTGCTCACGCATCTCGGTACGCTTCGGATGGTCCGGCAAGAAATCCGCCAGCGGATGTCCCACATACGTGACAGGCACACCAGCCTTCTCGTACAGCGGTGCTTCGAACGGGAACAGGGCCAGCACGTGCGAAACCGCTTGTTTGATCTTGTGGATACGCTCACCACGCCAAGCCCAGATAGATGGGCTGACGTAATGCACGGTCGGCACCCCACTCTGTTTCAGTGCCAATTCCAGATCGAGATTGAAATCCGGCGCATCGACACCGATGAAGAGGTCTGGCGGTTGGGCGAGAAAGCGTTCGCGCAATTGACGACGGATGCCTACGATCTCACGGTAGTGGCGCAGCACCTCGACGTAGCCGCGAACGGCAAGCTTCTCCATCGGGAACAACACATCCATGCCGATTGCTTGCATCTTGGGGCCGCCGATACCGATGAAGCGCACGTTTGGTGCGGCCTCTTTGATGGCAGTCATCAGCATGCTTCCTAGCAGATCGCCCGATGCCTCACCTGCCACGATGGCGATGGTTTTGACTTGCGCTGACATGGTTTAACGAACGATGCCGCGCTGTGAACGGTTGAGGAAATCAGACATCAGCTTCAACTCTGGGTGTTCCGCCAACTGTTCATTGATGGTTTTCTTGGCTTCTTCCAAGGTCAGACCAGATTTGTACAAGGTCTTGTAAGCACGCTTGATCGCCATCACCGCCGCACTGGAGAAACCGCGACGCTTTAACCCCTCCGAATTCGTGCCATGAGGTGCCGCTGGATTACCGGATACCGTCACATACGGCGGGATGTCTTGGAACAGGATGCTGCCCATGCCCGTGATGACATGGGAACCGATCTGGCAGAACTGATGCACGACGGTGAACCCACCTAGGATAGCGAAATCGTCCACGATGACATGCCCCGCCAACTGCGCGTTGTTGGCGAAGATGGTGTTGTTGCCCACTTGGCAGTCATGCGCCAAGTGAACGTAAGCCATGATCCAATTCTTGTTGCCGACACGAGTCACGCCAACGTCCTGCGCCGTACCCAAGTTAAAGGTACAGAACTCGCGGATCATATTGTCGTCACCGATCTCCAAACGAGTCGGCTCACCGGCGTATTTCTTGTCCTGCGGAATCTCGCCCAAGGAGCTGAATTGGAAGATACGATTGTTCTTGCCGATGGTCGTGTGACCATTGATGACCACATGTGGCCCGATAGTCGTGCCTGCACCGATCTCGACATATTCACCGATGATGGAATACGCTCCCACGCTGACGTCGGCAGCGAGTTTAGCGTTAGGGTGGATGATGGCGGTTGGATGACGCAAGCTCTCCATCATTTATCCTTGATAGCGCATATCAACTCGGCTTCTGCGGCGATCTGCCCATCCACTTCGGCTGTCCCTTTGAACTTGAACATGCCGCGACGGTTCATCGTGAGTTCCATGCGGAAGATCAATTGATCGCCTGCCGTAACAGGACGTTTGAAACGCGCGTTGTCGATGCCGACAAAGTAGTAGACCGAACTGGCATCCGGTTTGGTTCCCATGCTCTTGAACGACAACAGTGCCGAAGCTTGCGCCATCGCTTCGATAACAAGCACACCAGGCATCACAGGGTGGTGGGGATAATGTCCGGGAAAGAAGGGTTCATTGATGGTGACATTCTTCAATGCCACGATGCGTTCATTGGGCACGACTTCCAGCACGCGATCGATCAGTAAGAACGGGTAGCGATGCGGTAAGTTCTCAAGTACTTCATGGATGTCCATCGTTAGCGGAGCGGTCATGTGTTTTTCCCCTTCAATATTTCAATCTGTTGTTCTAACTTCTTGATACGGTCTGACATCTGATCTAGATGTCGCAGTTGAGCTGCATTCTTGCGCCATGCGTGGTTGTCGTCAAATGGGAACGTCCCCGTGTAGGTTCCCTTTTCTCGAATCGATTTCGTGATGATCGTTCCAGAAGAGACCTCGACTTGGTCTGCGATCTGTAGATGCCCCAAGATGATCGCACCGCCACCGATACGGCAATAACGCCCGATGTTGGCGCTACCAGCGATACCGACACAACCTGCGATGGCAGTATGTGCACCGATACGCACGTTATGGGCGACCTGTATCTGATTATCTAACTTTGCGCCTTCCTCGATCACCGTATCATCCAATGCGCCACGATCAACTGTGGTGTTTGCACCGATCTCTACGTGATCACCGATCACCGCACGACCTATCTGTGGGATCTTCAACCAGCGCCCTTCTTCCATAGCGATGCCGAAACCATCAGAGCCGATCACCACACCAGAGTGCAAAACGACGTGATCGCCGACGACACAGTCTTGATAAACGACAACGCGTGGATAGAGCCGAGTGTGTTCACCGATCAATGCGCCATCACCGATGACACATCCTGACATCACGACTGTCCCTGCGCCTATCTTCGCTCCTTCACCAATGGAGACCAAG
>JBGSWB010000002.1:0-9957 GCA_041752675.1 Sideroxydans sp.
GAACGAAGTGGAACGCGTCGTCGGTTATCACAAAGGCGCGTAATGTTTGACCCAACGCCCCCCGGCAACGGGGGGCGTTGTTACATCTACGATATTAGGGAGGTGTTGTGAGTAAGCCATTAGTTTCCATCGTCATGGGTAGCAGCAACGACTGGGAGATCATGCAGCAAGCCGGTCAACAGTTGAAAGACTTCGGCGTGGAGTTCGATGCGCGCGTCATCTCTGCACACCGCTCTCCCGATCTGTTGTTCGATTACATCAACGACATGCACAGCCAAGGCGTGCAATGTTTCATCGCGGGCGCAGGTGGCGCAGCGCACTTGGCAGGTGTCATCGCAGGCAAAACGACATTGCCGGTGCTGGGCGTGCCAATCCCATCCAAATATCTGAAGGGTATGGACTCCTTGCTCTCCATCGTGCAGATGCCCAAAGGCATCCCCGTCGCTACCTTCACCATCGGTGAAGCGGGCGCTGCGAACGCAGGATTGTTCGCCGTCTCCATGTTGGCGTTGAACGACAAGATGCTGGCAGACAAGCTCGTAGCCTATCGTAAGAAACAAGCGGAACAGATCGCCGCAACCACTTTGCCAGTTTTGTAATTGAGGTCACCCATGTCCGCCCTACACGAATCGAATCTGACCAGCCTGAAGTTCCTGCATCGCGGCAAAGTGCGTGATCTGTACGAAGTGGATGCCGACCATCTGCTCATTGTGCAGACTGATCGTCTCTATGCTTTTGATGTGATCTTGGATGATCCTATTCCGGGCAAAGGTGAAGTGCTCACGGCAGTATCCAATTTCTGGTTCAAGAAACTCGGCGGGGTGATCCCGAATCATCTATCCGGTATCGACCCGGAATCCGTGGTGAAGACCGATGCGGATCGTGCTCAAGTGCGTGGCCGTTCTTTCGTCACCAAGAAATTGAAGCCGCTCCCTATCGAAGCCATCGTGCGCGGGTATCTGGTGGGTTCCGGTTGGAAGGATTACAAGAAGACCGGTGCAGTGTGCGGCATCCAGTTGCCCGCTGGCCTGCAAGAGGCGCAGAAATTACCGCAACCCCTGTTCACTCCGTCCACCAAAGCGGCTGTGGGTGATCACGACGAGAACATCTCGTTCGAAGAAGCCAAGAAGTTGCTGGGTGCAGAGATGGCTGAGAAGGTGAAGAACGCCACGCTAGCGCTTTACACACAAGCTGCAGACTATGCGCTGACGCGCGGCATCATCATCGCCGACACCAAGTTTGAGTTCGGCACCGATGCGGCAGGTACGCTGTACCTCATCGACGAAGCGCTCACGCCAGATTCCTCACGCTTCTGGCCCGCCGACCAATACAAGGTCGGTAGTAATCCACCCAGCTTCGACAAACAGTTCGTGCGCGACTGGCTGGAAGCATCCGGCTGGAACAAACAAGCGCCTGCGCCGCGCGTCCCTGCGGAGGTATTGCAAAGGACGGCTGACAAATATCGCGAAGCGCAGCGACTCCTCACAGGCGTATGACCTCACCTAGCGACCTCATCCAAGGTTTCCACCGTTTCCGCGAAGAACACTTCGCGGATGAGGACGCGCTTTACAAGCAACTCGTACACGAAGGACAGACCCCGAAGATATTGGTGGTCGCTTGTTGTGATTCACGCGTCGATCCCGCGCTGGTTTTGGATAGCGCACCGGGCGACCTGTTCGTCATCCGCAACGTAGCCAATCTAGTGCCTCCTGCCGAAAGTCGCGGTAGTGGCCGCCACGGTACCAGTGCCGCACTGGAATATGGCGTACGTATCCTTGGTGTCGAACACATCATCATCTTGGGACACGCTCACTGCGGTGGCATCCGTTCCTTGTTGCAAGGTGATGATGCGACCAACGGACAAGAGACTTATATCAATAGCTGGATGCGCTTGGCAGAACAAGCACAGAACAAAGTACAGAGTGAGATACCAGAGGCCTCTTTCGAGGATCGCGAACGGGCATGCGAACAACAAGCCATCCTGAGTTCTTTAGAGAACCTGATGACGTTCGAGTGGATCAGTGAGGGCGTCGCGGCAGGCAAGCTCGCATTGCATGGGTGGTACTTCGACATCGAACACGGGCAGCTGCTGCGTTACGATGCAGCCACCCGTAGATTTACAGCGGTTTGATCATTTCTTGGGGGCGACGATACCCTTCAGTTCACGGTAGCGTACCTTGTCTGCTTCATAACGCGCTTTCACCGCTTCATTCTCTTTCAGACTGTTATCCAGATCACCTTGTAGCTTGGCGATACGAGCCTTGGCTTCTACAAGGTCTTCCTCCAGAGATTTTGGGATCTTGCGACCTTGCTTGGTCAGACCCTCAGCCTCTTTTTGCAACGAGATATCATTATCTTGAGCAGACTTGAGCAAGGTCGTGAAGCTACCTGTGCGCGCTTCCACCTGTTGCAAGTTGCGGTCGCGTGCCAGATCGAGCTCTTTCTCTGAAGCGTAGGTGCTGATCAACGCGTTGTCGTGACGCTCGGCTTCGATACGAGCTTTCTCAGCAGCGGGATCTTTCTGTACGGCTTTTTGATTCGAAATATGCTTGTCCTCGCGTTTTTCGATGCGCCCCTTTTCCAGCTTCATCGCATCTTTATTGGCGTACTCGGGAGGGATGGTCTCACCGTAGTGGGTCGTCCCATTGTTATCCACCCACTTGAATAGCTTGGCTTCTGCATTCAAAGAAAACGCCACGCACAACGCCGCAGCACTCATCAATAATTTCGAATCGATCATCATTTCACTCCGTAACGGTCACGATAGGTTTGCACCGCGTGCAGATTCTGCACCAAGTCGGCCTGCCCTTGTAAGAAACCTAGCAGGTCATGCAGCGACGCGATGGATACAACGGGGATGCCATAACTTTGGTGCACTTCCTGTACTGCAGACAACTCGCCTTGGCCGCGTTCCATGCGGTCCAGCGCGATCACCACACCGCACGGCGTCGCACCAGCAGCGCGTATCAGCTCGATGGACTCGCGCACCGACGTACCTGCCGAGATCACATCGTCGATGATGAGCACGTTACCTTGCAGCTTCGCCCCTACCGTCGTACCGCCTTCGCCGTGGTCTTTCGCCTCCTTGCGGTTGAAGCAATACGGCACGTTGCGCCCCTGCTCCGCCAGCGAAATGGAAGTACCCGCTACCAAGGGAATACCCTTGTAGGCTGGGCCGAACAACATATCGAACTTAATACCCGAGGCCAAGATGGCCTGTGCGTAGAACTGGCACAACTCACGCAAGGCCGCGCCGTCTTGGAACAGACCAGAGTTGAAGAAGTAAGGCGACAGACGACCCGCCTTGGTTTGGAACTCGCCGAAGCGCAACACATTCTGTGCGACAGCGAAGCGGATGAAATCTTGACGGTAAGCGTGCATGGAATCCTCAACTGGATGCGGTTGGTTCCCTCTCCCATGCAGGGAGAGGGCTAGGGTGGGGGTAGACTCGTTGATGCTCACAAATATCTACCCCCATCCTCACCTTCTACCCGCTAGGGGTACGCCGCCAGACACTCGACCTTCGGTCGGTCTTGGCGCAGCCCCTGCATGGGGGAAGGAATGTTGTGGCTCGCCATTATAATGCGCACACTTAATCAGCGAGAAAATTCATGCGCATCATCACCCTGAACTTCAATGGTATCCGCTCCGCCTACAACAAAGGCTTCCTCGAATGGTTCGGCAAGCAGGATGCCGACATCCTGTGCGTGCAGGAACTGAAATCCCAAGCGCCGGACATGACCCCCGACATGCTCGCCCCGCTTGGCTACCACGGCTACTTCCACTACGCCGAGAAGAAGGGCTACAGCGGTGTAGGCATCTACTGCAAACGTGAACCGGACAACGTCATCGTCGGCCTCGGCATCCCCGAGTTCGACTTTGAAGGGCGTTACATCGAAGCGCAGTTCGGCAACCTCAGCGTCGTGTCGTTGTATCTGCCTTCTGGTTCCAGCGGTGAAGAACGCCAAGCCGTGAAGTTCAAATTCCTCGAAGCCTTTATGCCGCACATGAAGAATCTGTTTGCCAGCGGTAGAGACATCATCGTGTGTGGCGATTGGAACATCGCCCACACCGAGAAAGATCTGAAGAACTGGAAAGGCAACAAGAAGAATTCCGGCTTCCTACCCGAAGAACGCGCATGGCTCACCCAGTTGTTCAACGACGTCGGCTTCATCGACGTGTTCCGCAAACTGCACCCCGAACTCGAAGCCTACACATGGTGGTCGAACCGTGGCCAAGCATGGGCGAAGGATGTGGGCTGGCGGCTGGACTACCAAGTCGCCACCCCCGCCATCGCCGCCAAAGCCATCCATACCGGCATCTACAAAGAACAACGTTTCAGCGACCACGCACCGTTCATGGTGGACTACGAGGACTGAGCATGAAGAGCAAGGAACCAATCGTGCTGCTGGCTGCAGGCATCGCGCTACTTGCCCTCACCGCCATCCACCCACACGACTACGCGACATGGTGGATGGAGACCGCGCCCATCTTCATCGCGCTGCCTATCCTCGTCGTCACCTACAAGACCTATACGCTCACTCCGTTGTTATATCGCCTGCTTTTTCTGCACGCGCTCATCCTCATGGTCGGTGGGCATTACACCTATGCCGAAGTGCCTCTGGGCTACTGGATGCAAGACTGGTTCGGCTTCGCACGCAACAACTACGACAAGATCGGCCACCTCGCCCAAGGCTTCATCCCCGCCATGTTGTTCCGTGAACTGCTGCTACGCAGCTCACCGTTGAAGCAAGGCAAGCTGCTGTTTACTCTGGTGCTCGCCAGCTGTCTCGCGGTGAGTGCCAGCTACGAACTCATCGAATGGGCAGCGGCAGAGATGATGGGAGAGGGCGCAGATGCCTTCCTCGGCACGCAGGGTTATGCGTGGGATACGCAATCGGATATGTTGATGGCGTTGATCGGGGCGGTCGTTGCGCAGGTGTTGTTGGGGAAGGTGCAGGACAAACAACTAAGTGTTTACAGAGTGCAATAGGCGACAGCGATTTGTGGGCTAACGTCGGTTTTACACGTCATGATCCCAGGGCTGGATTTGCTATCGCAGAGCAGGATCGCCCAGTCTTTGTGGTTTTGACAACTACCGATATTTTTGAATCGAGCCGCTACGAAGCAATTACTTTCGCCTTGCCCGCAGATCACATATTTAACTGGGGTATCTCCTGTTGCAGACTTAACACCTCCAGCATCTTCATTGCTACATCCGGCAAGAAACAATGTAAGCGATAACCCGCGAATTCTTCATGTTGTTTGTTCCTGATTAATTTGCTTAGTCCTTTGCTCTTCATTCCACGGTGCAACCTTCAACAACAACAGCATCCCCGGTATCGCCAGCAGCGCGCACAGCAGGAAGAACAACGTCCAGCCCATCCCTTCCACGAGCCAACCCGTTGCCGCATTGGCGAAGGTGCGCGGTATCGCCATCAAGCTGGTGAACAATGCGAACTGAGTGGCGGTGTAGGCGGGGTGGGTGGTGCGGGCGATGAAGGCGACGAAGGCGACGGTGCCGAGGCCGACGCCCAGTGCTTCCATGCCGATGACGATGGCGAGCTGGGTGCGTTCGGCGACGCCGATCTCGGTGAAGGGGCCGTGCGAGGCGAGCCACGCGAAGCCGAAGATGGACACCACCTGCACCACGCCGAACAACCACAGCGCACGGTTGATACCGATCTTCACCATCCACAGACCGCCGAGCATGCCGCCGATGATGGAAGGCCACAGGCCGGCGTTCTTGGCGATGAGACCGATGTCGGTCTTGGTGAAGCCCATGTCGAGATAGAACGGCGTCGCTAGCGCGGTGCACATGCTGTCGCCGAGTTTGTAGAACAACAGGAAGGCCAACACCAGCAGCGCGCTGTTCCAGCCTTTGCGCGTGATGAACTCATGGAACGGTTCAACCACCGCTTCGCGCAGCGTCTTGGGTGGCGAGGCGCGGTGCGGTTCGCTCACCATCAGCGTCATGGCGATGCCGGGCAACATGAACAGCGCGGTGATGATGAACACCGTGCTCCATGGCAGGAAGTCAGCAAGGATCAGCGACAGCGAACCGGGCACCAACCCGGCGATACGGTAGGCGTTGACGTGGATGGCGTTACCTAGACCCAGTTCGACATCGCTCAACAATTCGCGCCGGTAGGCGTCGAGCACGATGTCCTGTGTTGCGCTCAGCACTGCGAGCAGGGTGGCGATCCAAGCGATGGTGACGAGGTCGCTGCTCGGTGAGAAACCGCCCATGGCGGCGATGGTCGCTAGCAATCCGATCTGCGTGAGCAACATCCAGCCACGGCGGCGACCGAGTATCGGCACCACGTAGCGGTCGAGGAAGGGCGACCACAGGAATTTCCAAGTGTAGGGGAACTGGATCAGCGCAAACAGGCCGATGGTCTTGAGGTCCACCTGCTCGCTACGCAGCCAAGCGGGAACTAAGTTGAACAGCAGGAACAGAGGCAGGCCGGATGCGAAGCCGGTGAACACGCAGATGAGCATGCGCCGCGTGAAGAGTTGCTCCCAGACTGTCATCAGTTAAGCGGCACGCTTGACGCGATACACCGCCATGCTGCCCAGCAGGTTCGGCAGGACGAGCACGTCATTGCCACCTGTCATCACGTGGCGCGCGAGGATGCCCACCTCGTGCGTTGCGCACAGATCCTCGAAATCCTTCAAGGTGCACAGGTGCACGTTCGGTGTGTCATACCACTGGTAGGGCATGTCAGTAGAGACGGGCATATTGCCGCGCAGTACCTGCAGGCGATTCTTCCAGTAACCGAAGTTAGGGAAGCTGACGATACCTTCACGACCGACGCGCAAGATCTCTTTCATCAGGGCTTCGGTGTGTTTGGTCGCTTGCAAAGTCTGCGACAGGATGACGAAATCGAACGCATCATTCTCGAAATCGGCGAGGCCGGATTCCAAGTCGTTCTGGATGACGTTCACGCCGTTGGCGATACAGGTGGCGACATTCGCATCGCTGATCTCGACGCCGTAACCGACCACCTTACGTGTCTCGCGCAGGTAGCGCAGTAAGCTGCCGTCACCGCAACCGAGGTCGAGTACGGCCGAGCCTTCGGGGATCCATGAGGCGATGGCGGCGAAGTCGGGGCGGGATTGGATGATGGATGCGTTCATTCCGACACCTCCGAAAGAGTTAGGCGAAACTTAAAAGTTTGGGAGCGTCGGTGTCCGTAAGCAATCGCGGACGGTCGCATCCCCACTGCGCGGGGCCCCTGCTTCCTGCTCATGCTGCAATCCCTTCTGCAATCCCATCCAAGTAATTGCGCATCACCGCGATGTACTGCTCATCTTCCATCAGGAAGGAATCGTGGCCGTGGTCGGAGGTGACTTCGGCGTAGCTCACGTCGCGGCGGTTGTGTAGCAAGGCATGCACGATCTCGTGCGAACGTGCAGGTGAGAATCGCCAATCGGTGGTGAACGACACCACGAGGAATTTTGCTTTCGCAGCAGCGAAGGCGCGATTCAAGTCGCTATCCAGATCGCGCGCAGGGTCGAAATAATCCAGTGCCTTGGTCATCAACAGATAGGTGTTCGCATCGAAATAAGCAGCGAACTTGTCGCCTTGGTAGCGCAGGTACGACTCGATCTGGAACTCGATGTCGTAGCTGAAATTCAATTTGCCGTGACGCAACTCGCGCCCGAACTTGTCGGCCATCGCGTCATCGGAAAGATAGGTGATGTGTCCCAACATGCGCGCCAAGCGCAGGCCGCGCGTCGGCACGACGCCGTGCTGGTAGAAATCGCCGCCGTGGAACTCGGGGTCGGTCAGGATGGCGCTGCGGGCCACGTCATTGAACGCGATGTTCTGCGCAGTGAGATGCGGGGCAGTGGCGATGGCAAGCACATGCGCCACGCGGTCTGGGTATGCCAGCGCCCACTGCATCGCCTGCATGCCACCCAAGCTGCCGCCGACGATCGCGGCGAAACGTTGGATGCCGAGTTGGTCCGCCAAGCGAGCTTGTGCGTTGACCCAATCTTCTACGGTGACCACAGGGAACGACGAGCCATAAGGCTTGCCCGTTGCAGGGTCGATGCTGGAAGGGCCGGTCGAACCATGACAGCCGCCGAGGTTGTTCAAGCCGATGACGAAGAATTTAAGGGTGTCGATGGGCTTGCCCGGGCCGACCATGTTGTCCCACCAGCCGATGTTCTTGGTGTCGTCTGCGTAGTAACCCGCGACGTGGTGGTGTCCCGATAGTGCGTGGCAGATGAGGACGGCGTTGGACTTGTCGGCATTCAATGTGCCGTAGGTCTCATACATCAACTCGTAGCGTGGCAACACCGCGCCACTTTTAAACGTGAGCGGTGTGTCGAAGGTGGCGCGTTGCGCCTTGACGATTCCAACCGATGAACTCAAAGCAACTCCAAAAATAAAAACCCGCACAGCTTGAGGCTAGAGCGGGTTCACTCGCTTTAGCTGGAATGTTTTACGTGCCCCGCAAGCTGAACTCAAATCGGCACGGAGCGAAGTGTCCGTGTTTTGCTGAAAGCTGTCAATTACATAGGCCGCAGGGGTATATGTCCTCAAGCCTGCCACACGCCGAATCCTGCCTCGCGCAGATCGATGGCGACGTCCACTTCTTTGTCGCGTGCTTCGTCATAAGTCATCGGGTTGAAGGCTTCGTAGAGGTCGGGCAACAAGTGCAGGCCGTAGTCGGTGACGTAGCGATTGGCTTGGATGCCGGCTTTGTGTTTGTCGAAACGGATATCGGGGTCAAGCCCAGTCATGCCCACATAGACGCAGGGTTTGCCCGTGATGTAAGCAGGATTGCACTTTTTGAACTTGCCTTCGTACAGCACGTCTTTCGACAGCTCGATCACATAGACGTGGTAATGCTTGCGACGTGCCATGCGTTTAGATCGTGGTTGCGGTGATGACGCTGCGGCGTGCACTGGCGCGTTCGAAGAAGGCTTTCAAGTTCGGATGCGCGCTGCGCCAATCACGCTCTGCGAAGCGCAGGTGGAGATAGAGCAACGCACTGACCAAAGCGAGGTCGGCCAGTGTGAGCACATCACCTTCGCACCAACGTTTCTCTCCCAACAATTCGGAGGCATAGCGTAGCGCCTTGCTGACGGCAGTGTTGTGCATCTCGATAGTTGAGGCTTGTTGTTTCTCGGGAGGGCGTAGCACTTCGTTACGCACCACGACAGCGGAATCCATGATGCCGTCGGCCAATGCCTCCCAGCGCTTCACACGTAGTTTCGCCGCAGGGTCATCGCGCGGGATGAGGATGGGTGCCTCGTTCAGCGTATCCACATATTCGGTGATGACGGGTGAATCGAAGATGCAGAAACCGTCATCTAGGATGAGCGCAGGGATGCGACCAAGTGGGTTGACCTGTAATACCAAGCTGCCGGGTTCGGTCGGCGGATCGACGACATATTCATGCGGGATGTTCTTTTCCAGCAATGCCAGCCTTACCTTGCGCACGTAAGGGCTGGTGTTCGAGCCGAGTAGTTTCATGGTGTCTCCTTGAAGAGGGTGATGCAGAGATTATCGCGCCCAACGCCCAGAACGATAAACGAAATCGACATAAGCAAACAGCTATGCTTAACTTAAAGCAATGTTGTGATGATAAGACCGAGCAATGCACTGATTATGATCACTTGAATGACGCTGCGTTTGTATCGAAACAAAGCGATCATAGCGGCAAGCCCGATCAGCGCGGAGGCGACATCAAATGAGCCTGTAAATCCTTGTGGCCATAAGACGTGATAGCCGAAGAACAACGCCAGATTCAAGATGACACCTACGATAGCTGCGGTGATGGCGGTCAGAGGTGCGGTGAACCGTGCTTATCCGGTTTTCACAGACACCTACCAGATGTAGTGTTTCGTGATTTTACGGAGTAAAGCTCTGCGTAGGTCGGGGCAGTGACATCGCCAGCGATCCCGAGCAGGGATCGGAAGGCGTTGAAGGCGTTGAAGGGG
>JBGSWB010000003.1:0-6859 GCA_041752675.1 Sideroxydans sp.
GCAGGCGTGGTGGTGAGGGAAAAACGCTGAGTCCATACTATCGAATCAGTTAAAATCCGCGCCCATTCCCGTACCTCAATCCGACTCAGAATCATGCTCAAACAAATCGCACTCAAGATCGATGTCGATACCTATCGCGGAACGCGTGAAGGTGTGCCTCGATTGGTCGAGGTGTTGCAACGTCATCAGGCGCAAGCCAGTTTCTTCTTTTCTTTAGGAGCAGACCATAGCGGTCGTGCCATCAAGAACGTATTTCGCTCGGGCTTTGTCAGCAAAGCTCGACGTATCTCTGCCTATCAGCATCTCGGATTCAAAACAGCGCTCTACGGCACCTTATTGCCTGCGCCGAACATCGGTGAGAAATGTGCCGATACCTTGCGTGCAGTGCGTGATGCGGGTTTTGAGGTGGGTGTTCACGCCAACGATAGGTTCTGCTGGCAGGATAAAGTGACAAGCAAGGGCGAGAAGTGGACGCAGCGCGAGATGGATAAGTCTGTCGCTCGTTTCTCCGAAATATTCGGTAGTGCGCCTAAATCCTATGCGGCCGCGGGTTGGCAGACCAACCGTTACGGCCTGCGCCACAACCAGCATCTAGGCTTCGAATACAGCTCTGACACGCGCGGCACGCACCCCTATCTGCCCACATGGGATGCCGAGATCATCGCTTGCCCGCAATTGCCTACCACATTGCCGACCTTGGATGAACTCATCGGGCGCGATGGCATCACGGTGGAAAACGTCGCACAAAACCTGTTGGCGATGACGCAAGAACCCTCCGCGACGGGGCATGTGTTCACCTTGCGTGCCGAATTTGAAGGCGGGTTGTGGTTGCCTATCTTTGAAGAGTTGATCAAGGGATGGCAAGCGCAAGGTTACGAGTTGGTCTCGCTACATCGCTATCTGCAAGCATTCAAAGTGGCCGAATTGCCCCGACACGAAATCAGATTCGGCGCGGTCGAAGGCTGTATCGGAACACTGGCGATCCAAGCCTGATCAATCACGAGATGATCACTGTGATCCGTCAGATGACTCCTTTACAAGCTACCTTATGGCTGGTGGTGCTGAGTTCGCTGATCCGGTTGTTTGCCGCAGGCACAATCGGCCTAAGTGTCGACGAAGCACATTACGCCTTGTATGGTCTGCATCTGGATTGGAGCTACTTCGACCATCCGCCTATGGTTGGTTGGTTGCAAGCAGTGATGCTGCAGTTCAGTGACTCTGATCTGACCTTGCGCATTCCTGCGATCCTGCTATTTGCCTGCTCCAGCTTGGTGATGTTTCACCTGTGCCAAGTTCTGTTTCCTCAAGACGACCCGTGGTTGGGATTCTTCAGCGTGGCTTTGTTGCACAGCGCCGCGATCCTGCAACTGATCGGTTTGGCACTCATCCCTGAATCCCCATTGTTGTTTTTCGGTTTGCTCAGCCTGCTTGCATTGCACGCCGTGTTGACGCAAGAAGGGTTAAAACCTTGGCTCTGGCTGGGATTGTGCCTAGGATTGGCTGGGCTATCGAAGTACACCGCCATCACTCTTGTTTTCACGGTCATACTGACTTTCGTTCTGACCCAACGGTGGGATAGATTGAAAGGCGCAGGACCTTGGCTTGCTGCCTTGGTCGCTACGTTGGTCATCATGCCAGTGCTGTACTGGAATATGCAGCACGACTGGGCCTCATTCGCCTACCAACTGAATCACGGCACTCGCAATCCGGATTGGCAGTTGCGCCGCACCATACTTTCGCAGTTGGCACAATTACTCGTCTTCGGCCCGCTAATCATCTTTTTCGCACTAGCTGCATTGCTCTCCGCGTGGCGAGAACGGATCCATCTTGGCATCGTCCTGTGCGTCACCACGGCGTTGCCAATCCTGCTGCTGTTTGTAACTGGCTCTGGGCGTGAGATGACATTGCCGCATTGGACGGCACTTGCATGGGTTGCACTGATCCCGTTGGCGGTACGCTGGATCATGCAACATTGGCAACGGGCTTGGGTTCGTGTCGTTACGGCAGTCTCTGCGGCTTACGCAGGACTGATGCTGATCGCGATGTTTGGTGCATTCTTACAGCCGAACCTGTTGCCGAGCAGATTAGGCCAACCATTCGCCGATCTTTACGGCTGGCAGCAGGGTGCGCAACAGGCAGAGCGCCTGCGACAAGAAATGAAGGCGACACCTGGGTCGGAGCCAGTGCTGTTTGTACAGAACTGGACACATGCCAGCCGACTGGCATGGTATGCGCGACCATCGACCATACAGGTGTTGGACGACAGACAGGATCAATTCGATCTGTGGTTCGGCAAATCTGAAACAGGAGCGCGTGGGATACTGGTGACATGGCCGGATGCAGAATCGCTTGAACTAGCGGGTCGTTTTGAATCGTGTGCCAAGGCAGGGTCTTCGAGCGAAGGCGCACAAGGCCAGGTGATGAGTACCTTTACCTACTATCGGTGCGAAGGATGGCATGAATAAAGGTATCTTGATCGATTCAATACCTCACCTTAACGCATGGCGTTGGGGCGTACCACTTGTGTCGATATTATCGATGTTGTTGCTATGGATATTCGAAGCCAACACACAGGTTTTCTTGGCAATGAATCATGCGGCATCACACTTGAGCGACACTTTCTGGAGCCACGTGACGGTGATTGCGGATATTGTAGCGATTCTATTGATACTCCCGTTCTGCGGGCGTAAGCCGCAGGTAGTCTGGCATTTTTTTGTCGCAGCATTGTTAGCCATCCTGTGGACGCAGAGCCTCAAAGCTCCATTGGGCGTGATGCGTCCTCCCGCCGTCTTGGAGATGAATCAGTTCCATCTCATCGGCAATGCGTTCATGGGCAACTCGTTTCCTTCTGGACATGCCACCACCATCTTCTTGATCGTTGGTGTGCTGTGTCTGCACCGCTTTCCTTTGACCTTCAAATTGGGACTGTTGGGGATGGCGGTCTTGGTTGGTGTATCTCGCATCGCTTGCGGCGTGCATTGGCCGCTGGATGTGTTGGGTGGCGCGTTCGGTGGCTGGCTAGCAGCGGTGGCAGGGGGCTGGATCAGTCTGCGTTGGAAAGTAGGGTTGCATGACAACTTCCAACGCGTCATTGCATCACTATTGTTAGTTATCGCGCTATGGGCCATCTTCCGGGAAACCGAAGAATTCGTCATGACCATACCATTTCAGATACTCTTGGCTATCCTTGCCATCGCCTTTGCTGTGCCGTCTTTAATGCGATTGTTCGGGTATAAGAGCTAAAGAATACATTGCGTATGCCGTTAAGGATGTCGTAGCAGTGAATGGAGGTAGTCACGATGCCGCAAAACGATTCGATCGAACTTAAAAAGTGGGTGGCGAAACTTACGTCTTCCGACATGCCCGTGCTGAAACAGACTGCACGTGATTTGGCGGCATTGCACGAAGACGAGAACAAGCTCAGTGCGCGCGGAGTGTCTATCGCCATGGAAGCGGATCCGATGATGACGGTGAAGCTGTTGCGCTATCTGCAACAACACAAACGGCGTAGCCAAACCAATGAAGTCGTTGAAGTCGAGCAAGCCCTCATCATGTTGGGCATCGAGACCTTCTACACCAAAGTCCCCGCGACTCCTCTGGTGCAAGAAGTTTTGCTTGGACATACCGATGCGCTGATCCAATTGCTCCACGTCATCCATCGTTGTCATCGTGCCTCTAAATACGCAAGTGACTGGGCCATACGTCTGAACAACATGCATTTTGAGGAAGTGCGTATCGCGGCTTTGTTACACGACTTAGCTGAGATGCTCATGTGGTGCTTCGCGCCGCAAGATATGCTCAAGATTCGAGCGATACAGCAGAAGGACAAAGCATTGCGTAGTCGTGCGGTGCAAGAGCAAGTGCTTGGTTTTGCCTTGAGCGACTTGCAACATGAGTTGATCAAAGAATGGTCATTACCTCAACTGCTATTGACGCTGATGGACGATGGCAATGCCAGACAGACACAGGTGCGCAACGTGGTATTGGCGGTCAATCTGGCGCGTCATTCTGCCAATGGTTGGAACGACGCTGCTTTGCCTGATGACTACACGGAACTGGGTGAGTTGCTACGTATCTCGCCGACAGATGCGATGGCGTTGGTCGTTCCAGAAGAAGGTGCGGCCTGTGATCTGACCAAGCCGCACTAAACATCAAACGTTCTGTAGGGCTCGCTCTATCTTGGCATCAGCTTCAGTAGCCAATGCGATCAACTTGGCATCCCCCAACACTTTCATCATTCCTGTAGGCTTGGCGAACTCGATGGATTGTTTGCCTGCAGCCACTTCACGTATAACCGCGTTGCAAGGCAATAGACTCGCCACATCGCTGTTCGCTGTATAAGCCTCGTAAGCCAACATCGGATTACATGCCCCAAGAATGACGGTCGGGATGATGTCCTTGCCTGTCTTGTCCTTGATCTTGCTGTGCATATCGATGCGGGTCAGGATGCCGAATCCTTCAGCTGCTAAGGCCTTGGTCGCGCGGTCGATAGCGTTGTCGAAAGTGTCAGTGATCTCGCGTTTGAAGTTGATGCTCATGGTTGGCGCTCCCGATAAATATTAGAGAGCGCTAATTTACTTGGTTTCGACGAGGCGAGCAACCTGTTCTGCCAAATCAGGGGAAAGACAGTCGAACTCGATGCTGTCCGGCATGGACCTTAACCATGTGAGTTGGCGTTTCGCCAATTGGCGTGTGGCAGCGATGCCTTTCTCGGATAGTTCTGCTTTTGAGATCTCACCTTCCATGAATTCCCACGCTTGGCGATAGCCAACGCAGCGCATCGAAGTCATGTCGCGATGCAAATCGTACTTGTCGCGCAGGCCACGTAACTCGTCCACTAATCCATCTTTCAGCATCTGCTCGAAGCGCACCGCGATGCGTTGATGCAATACCGCGCGGTCGGAAGGGATTAGGGCGATGGGAGTGATGGCGTAGGGCAGCGGGTCCTGCTCCTGATGTTTGATGAGCTCCGACATCGGCTTACCTGACACGAGGAATATCTCCATCGCACGTTGCACACGCTGGGTGTCGGTGGAATGCAAACGTGCGGCAGTCTCGGCATCCACCTGTGCCAATTTGGCGTGCAGATGTTCGATGCCGTGCTGGGCGATCTCCGCATCCAGTTGTTCACGCAACGCGGCATCCGCCTGCGGCAGTGGACTCAAGCCTTCGCGCAATGCTTTGAAGTACAACATTGTGCCGCCCACCAGCAGCGGCATCTTGCCGCGCGCGGTGATGTCCGCCATCAAGCGCAGCGCGCCTTTGCGGAAAGCAGCAGCGGAATACGCTTCGGTCGGATCAATGATGTCGATCAAGTGATGCGGTGCGCGGGTGAGTGTGGCGGCATCCGGCTTGGCGGTGCCGATGTCCATGTCGCGGAACACCAGCGCGGAATCCACACTGATGAGTTCCACGGGCATGCGCTGCACCAGCTCGACAGCCACACCCGTCTTGCCGCTGGCAGTGGGGCCCATGAGGAAGATGGCGGGGGGTAATGACTTCATTTGCCGCGCATGAACATAGCATCCAACTCGTCCACCGTGATCTGAAACCAAGTCGGTCTGCCGTGGTTGCATTGGTCGGCGCGTTCGGTCTGTTCCATCTCGCGCAGGATGGCGTTCATCTCGGGCAGCGAAAGTTGCTGGTTGGCGCGCACGGCGGAATGGCAGGCGAGGGTTGCGAGCAGTTCGTTGCGGCGTTCCGTGAGTGCGCGTGAAGCGCCGAAATCACGCAGTTCGTGCAGCACTTCTTTGGCGGCGGCTTCGGCTTTGGATTGTTTCAACATCGCGGGCATGGAACGCACGGCCAATGTGGTGGGCGAGAGCGGGGCGATGTCGAAGCCGAGTCTTATCAGTGCTTCCTGTTCGTCTTCCACGGTGGCGACATCCAAGGTGTCTGCCGCGAAGCTCACTGGAATGAGCAATGGTTGTGTCGGCATCTGTTGTGCGTCGAATGCGGTCTTGAGCCGTTCGTACACGATGCGTTCGTGTGCGGCGTGCATGTCCACCACGATGAGGCCCTGCTGGTTCTGCGCGAGGATGTAGATGCCGGAGAGTTGGCCTAGGGCGAAGCCTAGAGGATGCTCTTGTTGGGATCGAGGATTTTGGATCGAGGATTGAGCAGAGCCGCGAGGTTCATCGCTGTTGCTTACTCGATCCTCCGTCCTAGTGCCTAACGCCTGACTTTGTGATTCCCATACGCGATAGGTCGCTTGCTGTTCGGCTGCGCCAAAGCGGATGGGTTGCTGTTCCGCAAAATAGGGCGCGCGAGTTTCTTCAACTTCGGTAGGTGTTGCTTCGGCTGCGGAGGGCGATTGTTTCATCGTTGCGCTCAATGCATCTTGCAGCGCATGGAACACGAACTGGTGGATGCCTTGGCTCTCGCGGAAGCGCACTTCACTCTTGGCGGGATGTACGTTCACATCCACCAACTCCGGCGGCATCTCAAGGAACAGCACGAAGGCTGGGTGACGCTGGTGATGCAAGATGTCTTGGTAGGCCTGACGCACGGCGTGCATCAGCACTTTGTCGCGAACGAAGCGGCCATTGATGAAGAAATATTGTTCGTCACGGGTGGAGCGGGAATAAGCGGGCAGGGCGGCGATGCCGTACAGGTGAAAGTTGGCGATCTGGCGTTCGACGACGACGGCGTGCTGACCGAACTCTGCTCCCAAAATGGCCGTGATGCGTTGCGCCAAATCATGCTTGGGCAGTTGCCAAGCGGTGCGCCCGTTGTGCTGCAAGGAGAGCGCCACATCGGGCCGCGACAAGGCGATGCGTTTGAACGTCTCTTCGCACCATGCGTATTCGGTGTTCTCACTCTTCAGGAATTTGCGCCGTGCGGGGGTGTTGAAATACAA
>JBGSWB010000004.1:0-5826 GCA_041752675.1 Sideroxydans sp.
GATAGCGCCAGCAAGTCGATCATGGAGAGAGGGCTAGAGAACAGTTCTGGTCCACCCAAGGTCGCGGCCAATCCTAGTAACGCTAGCGCCAACGAGATGAGACGCATGCGAGTGAACATCTCACCTAAAAAGATCCGTGCAGCCAATATCGTCCAGACCGGTGCAAGGAAGAACAGCAGCATCACACGCACCACGCTTCCCTCGGTGAGTGCGGTGACTAAGGAAGCATTGGCCCAACCGCCCATCAGCATGATGATGGCTAACAGTCCCAGCTGATCGCGCCATTCATCGAAGCTGCGCCAAGCGAACGGCAACAGGATGAGTGCAGCCACACCATAGGCGAACACCTGCACGATGCTGCCGGAAGCACCTATCCCATCCAAGGCTTTGAGCGGCCACCACAGCATGCCCCAGAACAATGCGCCCACCAGAAGCGCGCTGATCGCTTTTCCCTCACGGGGCGGGATACTGGCGATCATCGTCATCTCACACGGCAGTCAGAAAAGAGACCGACACTGCACCGATGAAGCCATCAGCCTTGCCGGCTGCGATATCGACCACACCGTAATCCTCTGACAGCACGCGCTTCACCCGATGCCGATGGAAGGGCAACAGTAAATGGGACATCGGGATGACGGGGCCCTTGCTGTCACCGAACAGCTTGCGATGCAACGCAGGCAGGCGATACCAAGGCACGGCCAATTGTTCGTGGTGAGCGTTGTGATAGGGAAAATTCAACAACAGCAGATTGAGTGCAGGCCAGCGCACGCTGACCAGATTGGAATAGGTGTTGGCCTGCTCGTAGGCTTTGTCGCGCAGCTTGTCATTAGGCACCTTATCACTCTCCAATATCTCATAGGCATCGTAGGTGTGCTGGAACGCATCGGCGAAACGCAGCACCGTGACCATGATGAGATAGGCGAACACATACAACAGCAATGCTTGTATCGAGTAGTAAGCCAGCGCTGCGAACGCGACACCGCGCACCAGCAGGATCAGCGTCACACGCATGCGATCCGCGCGCCGTTCCTCACGCAAGAAAGGCAGAGCGATGACGAAGGCATGCATCAGCAATTCGATGGCAGGGAGGTAACACCACTCCAACAACAGCACTAGGCGTCGCAACGGTGATGGAAGAGATAGGACCAGCGCCTTGGTGTCCAGACTGATGACGTCGGCACGATCGACATGATGGCGCACATGTTTGTGACGCAGATGCTCATAGCGCGCGTAGCAGCTGCCGGTGAGCCATGTCATCAACACGCCGCCCCATGTGTTTGTCTCATGGCGAGCGAAGATCGTGTCGTGGGCGAATTCGTGGAAAAGATAAGCCGCGATGATGAGCGCATGTGCGAACCACAGGGTCGCAAGCAATGCCACAACAAGGCTAGCCGTTGCCATCAACCACAAGCCGATCACGTAGCCACTCAGGACATAGGTGAAAGCCAGTAGGTTAGGGATGACACCGTCGGTGTGACGAAAGATGCGCGAACGCATTGGAGTTCCTTTGCTAGTTCGCTCTCCTGCACGTCATTGCACAGGAGAGCGTCGAACACTTACTTCAATACTGCCTTGATGAAGCTGTCATCGATCGTAGTCGCGATACTCACTGGCTTCTTGATCTGGCCGCTCTTCATCAGGATCTCGTTGATCACCTCACCACTCACGAAGTAAGACTTGGTGTCCTTACCTTGTTTGAACGGTGATGCCATCTCTTTGCGTGGGATGTTGTACACACCTTGCAATTGTTCCAGCACTTCCTTGCCCGACACGCCGATGGCCTTACCGATGATCTCGGACGCTTCTTTTGGATGAGACTTCATGTAGTCCAAGCCTTCCAGATAGGCCTTGATGACAGCAGTGATCTCTTTACCGTTACTCTTGATGTGCGTCTCATCGAACACCAACACGTCGGCGATCAGTCCGGGTGCTTCTTTCGATGAATAGATCACGTGGAACTTCTTGCCGCCTTCCAGCGCCAGGATCTGCGACACGTTAGGCTCATAGGTGGCACCGGCTGGTACTGCTTTAGATGCCATTGCAGAGGGGATCGCTTCAGGCGTCATGTTAACTGGGCTGATGTCCTTGTCGCTCATGCCATTGATCTTGAGTGCGTAGGAGATCAAGAAATCGGAAGGGGACAAAGGTGCGTAAGCGACTTTCTTCCCTTTCAGGTCCTTGATCTTCTTGATGGACATGTCAGCCAATACTGCGTCACCACCATTGGAATAATCGATAGGCATCACCACCTTGAACACCTGACCTTGAGCGGCAGCACCGATCACTTGGTCAAAGGTCATCAATGCACCATCTACTGATTTACTGGCGACAGCCGACGGCAACATGGCTGGGTCAGAGAAGGTCTGTAGTGTCACGTCGATACCCTGCTTCTTGTACATGTCCATGCCCGCAGCCACATAGAACGGCGAGTAACCGATCCAAGTGGTCAGCGCGAGCTTGACTGGGGTCGCAGCGTTCACTGCCGATGAAGCCGCCACCAATGCGATGGCCGCGATAAGTTTCTTGATTTGCATTTGAGTGCTCCTTACTTAGGTTGATGAATGAATGAACTGAATAAAAAACAACTACGACACTTCAAAGTCAGCAGGTTTCATGCCATACACACCTCCCTGCTATCGCGCGTATCCAATGGGTTGGACACGGCAGAAGCGAAGGCTGATGCACCTGATTCGGGCATGAGTCGTATGTCATGCACGTATATGATCGTTATTGGAAGATCGAATGTCGTCATCTGTGTCCTCTCAAATTTGCACAGAAGACAAACCGTGATGCCAATTTTGAAAATGGTTTTTTTGCGTCGCACCCATCCACGCATTGATCTCCCACAGATCGGCGACGGGTTGTCGTGTGAACGGGAGGGTGTGCAGATAACCATCAGGGCCGAATTCCGGCGTCATGGTGGTGATGGCATATCCTGCGGCGCGTTGCGCACTCCAGATCGCTTCCCAATAACGTTGATGTGAAGCCAGCGCACTTGCGGACTCGGGGGCAGCGGGATGGGGTACCTGCGGTCCTTGGTCATAACCGACTCGTGCATGGATGTGGTGCGCATGTTTCGCCACTTCGAGCACCGCATCCCAATCGTCATCCAGTTGCCGTTCCAGCACCACCACCCAATGACTGAAGTCACACGTGAGTCGCAATTCAGGCAAGCGTTCGAGGATCGCGAGCGTGATCCACGGATTGAACAGCGAGCGACTGCGGTGCGTCTCGAAACTACAAGTGATATCCATACGCGCGGCGATCTCTTGCGACTCGCCGAAGAAACGCACACTCTGTTCCAGTGACCACGCATCACAACCGCCGATGATGGTCACCTGTTGCGGCTGCAACGACTGCCCTAGTTTCAACTGACGTTCCACATCGGCGATGTGTTGTTCCACCGTGTCGTGCCGACGCGGCACATAGTTGCCCGCCGTCACGATCTCTTGGATATAGCGCAAACCACGCGACTGCAATGCCGAATGCAACTCGTCGTGCGGCAACCTATCGGCATTACCTTCCAACCCGATGCAGCCAGCAGCCACAGCCTGATCCGCCGCGTCTGCCAACGTGCCCGTATGTCCCCACAAGGTCTTGAACAGTTGCAATTGCATCACGCAGTCCTGCTTGCGAGATAAGCGCGCCAGCCACCGAAGTGCGTGATGTCTTCAGCCTCTGCCACCGCATATCGTTCACACACGAAACCCTGCACCTTGTCGCCATTCGCCAAGGTGATGACCCCGATACCGAGCGGTGCAGGGATGCCAGCAACGAATGAACCGAACTCACGCGCAGCCATCTCCCACACCTCGATCTCGATGGCGCTACCGGTCTCACCTTTTTCCACACGCACCATGCCTGGGCGATAAGGTGGACCTCCGGGCAGCGCATATAGTTTGTAATCGGCTGAACTGTGGGTGCTGGCGACCCGGTGTGCGCCGCGCGAGGTGAGTTGATGATTGAGCGGCAAACCTTCGAGGTGTGCACCGCACACCGCGACACGGATCCTGCCTGCTGCTAATTTTTGTTGATCCGGCTCTGCTGTGCTGTTGAGCAATTTCTCCGCCAGATGCAGCAGCGGGATATCTTGATGCGCCGGTGCGACGAGCGTGACGCCGAAGGGCAGACCGTTACTCTGGAATCCGGCCGGCACCGCGATGGCCGCGCAATCCAGCAGGTTCATGAAGTTGGTGTAGTAACCGAGGTTCGCATTCAGCTTGATCGGGTCGGCCTCCATCTCGGCGATGCGATAGATGGTTCCGGCAGTCGGTGTGAGCAGGCAGTCGATCTTTTCCCAGACCAATGCGGCTTCTTTGCGCAGGGCTTCCAGTTTGTACATGCCGTCGAAGGTGTCGGCTGCCGAGAACTTCTTGGCACCTGCGATGATCTCGCGCACCACCGGATGGATAGTCTCCTGCTTGGTCTCGAAGAACTCACGGATAGCCGCATAACGTTCGGCCACCCATGGACCTTCGTACAACAGGCGCGCCGATTTCAGGAAAGGCAGGAAATCGATCTCCACCTTCTGCCCGCCGAGCGCTTGCATTGCCACGACTTTCTTCTGGAACAGTGCCGCCGCATCCTGATTGCCAAAGAACTGTAGTTGGTCGGCACGCGGCACACCAAAACGAAAATGTGTGGCACTGCCAAAATCGAATCCATGCGTGAGTGCCTGACGCGAATATGCATCCTGCTCATCCAAGGCTGTCGCGACAGACAACACAGTGGACGCATCTGCCGTGTTCAACGTGAAGATGGACACACAATCCAGCGAGCGACAGGCAGGTACCACACCGCGTGTGGAGAGCCAACCACGCGTCGGTTTCACGCCGACCAGATCATTGAAAGCTGCTGGCACACGGCCCGAGCCGGCAGTATCCGTACCCAGACTGAAACTGACCAAACCCAAAGCGACTGCGACCGCAGAGCCGGAACTGGAACCGCCAGAGATATATTCCGAATCGAACGCATTGCGGCATGCACCATGCGGCGAACGTGTACCGTTGAGTCCGGTAGCGAACTGATCGAGATTGGTCTTGCCGATGGGGATGGCACCCGCATTGATGAGCTGACGCACCACCGTCGCATGACGTTGCGGGTGATATGCATAGTCTGGACAGCCCGCCGTGGTCGGCGCACCCGCCAGATCGATGTTGTCCTTGATGGCGAACGGGATGCCATACAGCGGCAAATCGGCAGGATCCTTACCCTGCAGCGCAACGATGTATTTCCGGATCTCTTCCAGCGGCAATCTGTGTATCCACACGCGATGAGTATCGTCGCCGATGCGCGCGAGGATGTCCTGCACCACCGCTAGCGGTTGCAAACTGCCTGCAAGATATCGCTGGCGCAGCGTGGCGATGTCTAGCGGCTGACTCATGCTATTTCACCCTGAATGACCAACAGATCTTGGCCGGCTGCGACTTGGCCGCCGATGCGGCAGTTCAACTGCACGATCTCACCATCGCAAGGAGCGACCACCGCGATCTCCATCTTCATGGATTCGATGACGACCAAGGTGTCACCCGCCTTCACCTTGCTGCCGACGGTTGCCGACATGGCCCACACGTTGCCCGCCACATGGGCGGCGACGGCACGACTGCCCGGCGGCAGATCCAATTCACTGTCCGTACCCGCCTCCGCCACACTGTTATCACTTGCGTACTCGGCCTGACCGTTGGCCTTCCACATCTCACGCTCGGCCGCAAAAGCGGCGCGTTGTGTGTCGCGGAATGCGCTGATCTCTTTGTCGTTGTCTTGCAGATACTGGTTGTAATCCTTGAGGCTGAAGGTGGTCTCTTCGATCTTCAGTTGGAAACGCCC
>JBGSWB010000005.1:0-14837 GCA_041752675.1 Sideroxydans sp.
GCAGAATCCTTGATGTCGAACGCACCGCCCGCATCCACTTTGCTCCAGAACTCGCGCACCTTGGCACCGTCGCGCCCGACCAAGTCGAACACGAAGCGCTCGAAGTTGGATGCCTTGCTGATATCCATCGACGGACTGCTAGTCTCATAGGTGTGGTCTGTTCCGCGAGGACGATACACGCCGGTACGGAAGAACTCGTCCAGCACGTCGTTCTCGTTGGTCGCCAAGATCAACTGGCCGATAGGTAAGCCCATCATGCGCGCGATGTGTCCGGCGCAGATGTTGCCGAAGTTGCCAGAAGGAACGGAGAACGCGACCTGCTCGTCGTTGGATTTGGTCGCTGCAAAATAGCCTTTGAAGTAATACACGATCTGCGCCGATACGCGCCCCCAGTTGATGGAGTTCACTGTGCCGATCTTGTGCGCGGCCTTGTAAGTGTGGTCGTTCGACACTGCCTTCACCATGTCCTGTGCATCGTCGAACATACCGTTGACGGCGATGTTGAAGATGTTCGGATCTTGCAGCGAATACATCTGCGCACGTTGGAACGAAGACATTTTTCCATTGGGAGACAACATGAATACACGGATACCGCGCTTGCCGCGCATCGCGTATTCGGCAGCAGAACCGGTGTCACCCGAGGTCGCGCCAAGGATGTTCAACTCAGCATGGTCTTTCGCCAAGGCGTATTCGAACAGATTGCCCAGCAACTGCATCGCCATGTCTTTGAACGCCAATGTCGGGCCGTTGGAAAGTTCTTGCAGATACACACCTTCGCTCAACTTGCGCAGCGGCGTAATGTCTTTGGCATTGGAATCCACACGCCCATTGCTGTACACCTCAGCGGTGTAAGTCTTGCTGACGATGGCTTTGAGGTCAGCCGCAGGAATGTCGGTCGCGAACTTGGACAACACAGCGTATGCGAGGTCGGCGTATGACAGATTGCGCCAGGCATCCAACTCGGCACGTGTCACCTGCGGATATTGCTCCGGCAGATACAAGCCGCCATCGGGCGCGAGACCGCCCAACAGAATTTCAGTGAACGTTTTTGCAGGTGCGTTGCCGCGTGTAGAGATGTATTTCATCGTTCTTTCTTCCTTGCTTTAAGCAGTGCGATAGCGCGCGCGCTGTTGCTCTACAAATAATGACTGTTGGCTCATCTCATGACTACCAACAGCCTTGTTATAACCAAAATTTGTTATCAATGCCTCTAGCATGGGATGCCGCAATTCTTCTGCTGCACCGACGTGATAGTAATGTGCCTTGGTGAATACATGAAAATTGTCAGATGCCCAATTCTTCTCAACTTGTAAATTTGTTCTGAACTCATTGCTGTGCCAAGTGGAAAGTATGAATTTGCAAGGCAGGTTGGCTAGCAATTCGGCCAAATCGTCCTCATCTTGCTCCGACCACCCATTGAAATAATCTGTATGCCGCCCAGCATAAGGAGGGTCTGCATATACAAGATCACCCGCCTCAGCAGTTGCAAGCGATTCTCTAAAATCGGCAACCCTGAATTCCCAGTCTGACACCGCCACGACTCTGGAAATAGTTTGCACCTGATTCACAATCTTTGTGATGTAGGCAGGTGCAAACCTTTCTGGCTTGCGGCAAAAAGGAACATTGAACCTGCCAGAGCGATTGAATCGCATCACGCCATTGAAACAAGAACGATTTAAAAACAGAAAGTCCAAAGAGTTTGGCGCATTGTTGAAACGCTCACGCACCTCGTAATAATAATCCTCTCCAACTGAAAGCAATTTCGCCCCGTGCTCACTCAAGAACTCTCTTACACCAAGCGGGGTTAAACAACCAGATTGAATGTCTTTGTAGAATTGAATGATGTGAATATTTGAATCACAGAGCAACGCCCTCTTCGGCTGGAGATTTAATGCAACCACAGCCGATCCGCAGAAAGGCTCGATCCACCGACCACTCGGCATCTCTCCAACCAAATTGGCAACCTCGCTTACCAATTTGGTTTTTATTCCTTGGCATTTAATGGGGGGCACAAGCGGAGGAGAGCTCATTGTGCATCTTCCTCACCACTCAACTCGTCATCGCCAAGAGAAGCAATTTCTTTTTCATATTTCCGTAAAGCATCCACGCCTCTTTGTTTGTATTCGAGGTATGTCTTCAAGTTGGTGTAGGGACGCTCAATATCCAATGCATTGGCCATATCCTTGGTCAAATAGAACATCCAATAATCGTCATACACCTCCTCACCAAGTTTCGCGAAGACACCCGTGCCGTTCAACAGATGGTCAATCTTAGCGGTAGAGCCGATATTCTTGGTGTTTCCACTTCCTGGTCTTGACGCTGCAATTCGATATTTTGGCTGCGCGAAGAACTGAAAATCTTTAATAACTGATGGGATTTTTTTTATGTCTTTCAACTCGTATTGTTTTCTTTCATCAATAGCATTCAGGGGTTTTGAATAGATCACGCCGAGAACAAAATGTCCCTGATACTCGCCATACGGATACAGCGTATTTTTTTTGCTTTTTCGATTGCGGAAATATCCAGTGAACGCACCCAAGGTCATGCCATTTACATTCGCATCATCCACTCGGTAGGTACTCTTAATATCGACAGCGAATTTATTCCCTGTCTTCTCATCAACAAACGTCAGGTCTGGGTAAAAATTCTGATGCGGTGACAATTCGACTTTCAAACCATGTTGCTTACCAAATTCCACAAACATGGGGAAAAGCAACAATTCAAGAACCTTGGAAACGATTTTTGTATCTACCGAGATCGTATAGATGCGCTGATAAACGTCGATAAAACCCTTGATGATCCAATCGCCTTCATTGGTCGCAACAGCGGCTGCAAAAGACTCGGCATGAGATTGCAAATGTTTTAGGAATTGCTCCGATGTCATGCTTTTTTGCTTTTTCATCTCTTATTTACCCAACTCTTCCAACCGCAACTTCGTCACCTTGCCCGCCACCACACCCAACGCTTCGATCTTCACGATTGCGGCATTGATGCGCTTCTCGCGTGTCAGGTGCGTCAGCATGATGAGGTCGGTCTGCTCTTCGCCCTCTTCCGGCTCTTTCTGAATGACGGCGTCGATGGAGATCTGCTCATCCGCCAAGATGCGAGTGATGTCGGCCAGCACGCCCGGTTTGTCTTGCACGCGCAGACGCAGGTAGTAGCTGGTCTGCACTTCGTCCATCGGCAATATCTTCAGGTCGGCCATCGCGTTGGGTTGGAACGCGAGGTGCGGCACACGATTCAGCGGATCAGCGGTGTGCATACGTGTCACGTCAACCAAGTCGGCGATGACGGCACTCGCAGTTGGCTCTGCGCCTGCGCCCTTGCCGTAGTAGAGCGTGGCACCAACTGCGTCGCCTTGCACCACGACTGCATTCATCGCGCCTTCCACGTTAGCGATGAGGCGCTTGGATGGGATGAGGGTCGGATGTACGCGCAACTCAACACCTTCCGGTGTGCGCTTGGTGATGCCCAACAGCTTGATGCGATAGCCGAGTTGTTCGGCGTATTTGATGTCGATGGCATCCAGTTTGGAGATACCTTCGATGTAGGCTTTGTCGAACTGCATAGGGATGCCGAACGCCAGCGCGGACAGAATGGTGATCTTGTGTGCCGCATCTACGCCTTCGATATCGAAGGTGGGATCGGCTTCGGCGTAGCCCAGACGTTGCGCTTCTTTCAGCACGGTGTCAAAGCTCAAGCCTTTGTCGCGCATCTCGGACAGGATGAAGTTGGTGGTGCCGTTGATGATGCCCGCGATCCATTCGATGCGGTTCGCAGTCAGACCTTCGCGCACCGCCTTGATGATGGGGATGCCGCCCGCGACTGCCGCTTCGAACGCGACCATCACGCCCTTGTCTTGTGCGGCCTTGAATATCTCGTTGCCGTGCGTCGCCAACAATGCCTTGTTAGCAGTGACTACATGCTTGCCATTCGCAATCGCTTTCAGCACCAGCTCTTTCGCCACACCGTACCCACCGATGAGTTCGATGACGATGTCCACTTCAGGATCGGACACCACGGAGAACGCATCGTCCGTCACGCGGCATGTGCCGCCAGTGACCTTCTTCGCCAGCTCTAGGTTCTTATCAGCGACCATCACGATGCGGATAGGACGACCCGCGCGGCGCGCGATCTCTTCTGCATTACGTTGCAACACGGTGAACGTACCACCGCCAACTGTTCCGATACCGAGAAGACCTACACTGATTGGTTTCATTTGAATGTTTTCTTAAAGTTAAAAGCGGGGATCACAAAACCCTCGCGGAAATAAAACTTGTGCGCTTGTGAGCGTTGCGCGCCGGAATCCAGCACCAAACCACTCGCACCCAATCCTTTTGCGACTTTTTCCAGATGTTCGATCAAGGCATGACCTACGCCTTGGGAGCGCTGAGCTTCATCAGTCACCAGATCATCAACATAGAACTTCAAACCATCAAAGGTGTTCTCATGCCACCGATAAACTGCCAGCCCGAATACCTTGTCGTCCTTTACAGCCAGCGCCATGCGCGCGCCTTCCAGCACACGCCACATCTTCTCGGGGTAATCATCTGGCAGATGCGGACGCAACTGGCGATGCACAGGCTCTGCTTGCTCCAGCCATTCAGCACCGACGATGCGCCCATCCTGCGCAAACACCTCGACTATCTTCATGTTCCATGTCTCTTACGATAGTTTTCTAGGAAGCGCGCGATACGTCCGATCGCTTCTGTCAGATCATCTGCATTGGGTAGGAACACGACGCGGATATGGTCAGGCTGTTTCCAGTTGAAACCGCTGCCTTGCACCACCAACACCTTCTCTTGCTCCAACAATTCTAGGATGAACTGTTGATCATTCTCGATCGGATATACCTTCGGATCGAAACGGGGGAACAGATACAGCGCCGCTTTGGGTTTGACGCAAGTCACGCCGGGGATGGCGGTCAGTAATTTGTAAGCCAGGTCACGTTGCTTGCACAGGCGACCACCGGGGGCGACCAGATCGTTGATGCTCTGATAACCGCCCAAGGCGGTCTGGATAGCGAACTGTCCGGGCACGTTGGAGCACAGACGCATGGACGCCAAGATGGTCAGGCCGTTGATGTAGTCCTGCGCGTGTTTCTTCTCGCCCGAGAGCACCATCCAACCTGCGCGATAACCGCAAGCACGATAGTTCTTGGATAGACCGTTCATGGTGACGAACAACACGTCATCCGCCATCGAGGCCATCGAGGTATGCGTGACGCCGTCATACAACATCTTGTCGTAGATCTCATCGGCGAAAACGATCAAGTCATGTTCGCGCGCGACTTGAATGATGGCTTGCAGCGTCTCGTTGGAATACACCGCACCTGTCGGATTGTTCGGATTGATGACGACGATGGCGCGTGTGTTCGGAGTGATCTTGCTGCGGATGTCATCCAGGTCAGGATTCCAATCCTTGGCTTCGTCGCAGATGTAATGGCGCGGCGTACCGCCCGCCAAGGTGACCGCCGCTGTCCACAGCGGGTAGTCCGGCGCAGGCACCAGCACTTCGTCGCCCGTATTGAGCAGACCTTGCATCGCCATCACGATGAGTTCGGATGCACCGTTGCCGATGTAGATGTCGTCCAACCCTACGCCCATGATCTTCTTGGACTGGCAGTAATGCATGATGGCCTTGCGCGCGGCGAACATGCCTTTGGAATCGGAATAGCCTGCGGAATTCGGCAGATTCAAGATCACATCTTGCTGGATCTCTTCCGGCGCTTCGAAGCCGAACGGCGCGAGGTTGCCGATGTTCAGTTTGATGATGCGTTGGCCTTCCTCTTCCATCTGCTTGGCGCGTTCCATCACAGGGCCGCGAATGTCGTAGCAAACGTTGGAGAGCTTGGTCGATTTGAGTATGGGTTTCACAATTATTCACTTTAGTCGTCAGGGATATCATCGCCGCGCCCGATGTTAGAATCCGGCATGAACTGGCTACTTCCGTAAGGGGCGCGATTTTACCCGTGCCACCCCCTCTGCGGCAAACAATTGGAGGCTCTGCATTGGCTTTACACCTACAAACCAACACGAACCAGAAGCTGTTCACCGGACACGGCGTGGACTACATCGCCATCAACGGCCAGCGCTTTCATCAACCCATGGTGGTGACGGCGGACGGCGTGCGCAGCGATTGGGCGCCGAGCAGTTTTGATGATCTGACCGCCGCCCACTTCGATTACTTCCTGCCAATGAAACCAGAAGTGCTTCTGCTCGGCACAGGCGCCAAGCAACGTTTCGCCCACCCCGAGCTGTTCAGCGGACTCATCCGCGCGGGCATCAGCATCGAGTTCATGGACACCCCTGCTGCCTGCCGCACCTACAACATCCTCGTCGCCGAAGACCGCAAAGTGGTCGCGGCCGTATTGTTATGAGCATCGAACTGAGCAAACAGGACCGCACACAGGCCATCGCCTCCATCGAGCGCTATTTCAAAGAGAACCTTGAGCAGTACATGGATCAAAAGCTCGGCAATATCGCTGCCGAAGCCCTGCTCGACTTCTTCCTGAAAGAGATCGGCTCATCGGTCTACAACAAGGCCGTCGCCGATGCGCAAGAGAAGCTGCAAGCACGTGTGATGGAATTGGACATTGAGATTCACGAAGAAGAGTTCCAGTATTGGAAGACCAGCAGTCGCACAGCCAACCGTAAATAATTTGAACAAGCACTACGAATGGACTATTGGGCACCAACACCCGTTCGTAGCCGTATCGAACCATCCGGCGCGAAACGCGACGGTGCGCCTGCGGCATCCCTCGATACACCGCGCATTGCGCGGCACTGATGGAACTACTAGCCAATCCACTAAGCCAGCAAGCTGGCAAGTGGCTGGTTATCGGGACGAACGGTAGGATGAGGGATATGGAAAAGGAACACCCATGACTTTCTGGGTTTACATCTTGCGTTGCAGTGATGCCTCCTACTACACAGGGCATACTGACAACCTAGAAAATCGCATTGGCGAGCATCAGTCTGGCCTTGCTCACGGCTATACTTCCAACCGCCTAGCTGTCGAACTCGCATGGTCGCAGGAATGCACAAATCGCGATGAAGCACTAGCTGCCGAGATGCAAATCAAAGGTTGGGGATGTAAAAAGAAAGAAGCGCTGATGCGCGGCGATTGGAATGATGTCTCACGTTTGGCCAAGAAAGACTTTGGTAAATACAAAGGGAAGGTCTGATTAAGTCCGAATGCCATGGTTCGATAAATTTTCCGTTCGTCCCGAGTGCCGCACTTGTGCGGTGTATCGAGGGGGCGAACGGAAAACGAGCTTGCGAGTTTCGCTAAAATACTCACCACGAACGGACTGAATCAGACCTTCCAAAGCACGAAAGAATTGATCACCAACCCGTCCGCACTCCCTTCGATACGGCACAAAACGCCTACTCAGGGCGAACGGACTAAAAATTAGCGGAATACCATGACCCATCCACTACACAACGTCATCACCCAGACCGAACAAGTCATCCTCGGCAAACCACGCCAGATACGTCTGGCACTCACTTGCCTGCTGGCGCGCGGACATCTGCTCATCGAAGACTTGCCGGGGGTGGGCAAGACGACATTGGCGCATGTGCTGGCCAAAACACTCGGCTTGCAGTTCCAACGTATCCAGTTCACCAGCGACATGCTGCCCGCCGACATCCTTGGTGTCTCCATATTCCAGCGCGACAGTGGCGATTTCAAGTTCCACGCGGGGCCGATCTTCGCGCAGATGATCTTGGCTGACGAGGTGAACCGCGCCACACCCAAGACTCAGAGTGCGCTACTGGAAGCGATGGAAGAACAGCAAGTCACCAGTGAAGGTGAGACACGCCCACTGCCCTCGCCTTTCTTCGTCATCGCCACGCAGAACCCGACCAACCAGATCGGCACTTTTCCGCTACCAGAATCGCAGCTCGACCGCTTCCTGATGCGTATCGAACTCGGCTACCCCGATGCGCAAGCCGAGCGCGGTTTGCTATCTGGCGTGGATAGACGCGACATCGTCGCGCAACTCACCCCGCAGATGACGACCGCTGAACTGATGACCTTGCAACAACAAGCTCGCCAAGTGTTCGTATCTCCTGCCTTGCTCGACTACGTACAAGCTATCTTGCGTCACACCCGCGAATCGGCAAGATATGTGCATGGCTTGTCACCCCGTGCAGGGCTTTCACTACTCGCCGCTGCACGTGCATGGGCATTGCTCGATGGTCGCAACGCAGTCATCCCCGAAGACATCCAAGCCGTGTTGCCTGGGGTCGCCAGCCATCGCCTGCAATCGGTGCAGGACACGCAAGCTTCGGATGGTGACAAGCTGGCGCGCGAATTGATCGAGGCTGTCGCGATCCCATAAATGAGAAAGCACGGCGCAAGGACGGGCATTCTTCAATGTTAGAATGAGGTAACAACCTTATACGGAAAGGCAAACCATGAACGAAATCATGTTCGTCGTAGAAGAAGCGCCAGAAGGTGGGCTGACAGCTCGCGCCTTGGGTGAATCCATCTTTACCGAAGCAGACGATGTTGAAAGTTTGCATCAGCAAGTGCGCGATGCGGTGCATTGCCATTTTGATGAAGGTAAAGCCCCCAAGATCATTCGCTTGCATTTCACACGCGAGGAATTGATTGCCGTATGAAAATACCGCGCGATCTCACAGGCTCACAACTGATCAAAGCCTTGGAGAAGCTTGGCTACCAAGCAACCCGACAAGCAGGTAGTCATGTACGTTTGACCTGCGCCCTCCCTATAGAACATCACATCACCGTTCCTTTGCACGACCCCCTACGCATCGGCACACTGGCCGCCATACTCGCCGACGTTGCAACGCACCACAGCACGACAAGGGACGAACTGATCCAAAAGCTATTTGGAAAGTAGCCGATTCAAGCTGTGTTAAAACGCTTTAAACAACTCTTCCGCAACTGGGCGTTCCGCCGCACCGTCGAGACGGGCACGGTCGTCCTCAACCAACGCCGCATCTACATCATCCCTTCCAAACAAGGAGCCGCTTTCGCCCTCGTGTTGGGTTTGATGTTGCTGGGCGACATCAACTACAACCTGAGCTTAGGTTATGTGCTCACCTTCCTGCTCGCTACTACGGCAGGGCTGACCATGCTGTACGCCTTCCGCAACTTGGCACAACTGGAGATCCACGCGGGTCACGTGGAGCCTGTGTTCGTCGGCGAGCACGCACGCTTCGTGTTCCACTTCAACAATCCCAGCAGCTTGGCGCGTTACCAGATACACCTGCATGACGATGCAGGGAACGAGACTGTCTTCGACCTGCCTGAGCGATGCTCGACCCCAGTCACACTCAGCATCCCAGCAAACAAGCGCGGTTGGTTGGATAGCGAGAGACTGTCGCTCTACACGCACTTCCCTCTCGGTCTGTTCCACGCGTGGACCTATATCCACTTCGATGTGCGTGCACTGGTCTATCCCAAGCCTGCTGCACCGCAAGCTTTACCTGCCGCCTCTGCGCAAGACGGTACTGGCAAAGTGATGGCGAAAGGTGACGACGATTTCTTTGGCTTGCGCAATTACGTCTCAGGCGATGCGCTACCGCGCATCGCCTGGAAAGCGTTGGCGCGTGAACAAGGTCTGCAAGTGAAACAGTTCTCGGCGCAGCAGGGTTACTCACTGTGGCTGGATTGGGCACAGCTACCCAACATCGCGACCGAGCGCAAACTAGAACTGCTCACACGCTGGGTATTGGATGCCGATGCGCAGGGTTTGATGTATGGACTACGTTTGCCCGATGGCGAGGTCATGCAACAACACGGCACGTCGCATCGTGCGGAGTGTCTGCGCCGATTGGCGTTGTATTGGATGAGTGACAAATGAAATCTATTGATCCATTGTCACCCACAACCCGTTCGTCCCGAGTAGGCGAAGCCGTATCGAGGGATGCTGGAAGTGTACCGTCGCGTTCCGCACCGGATGGTTCGATATGGCCTTCGGCCTACTGTGCGTGCGGTGTAGTGGCAGATGCCACGTACAGCCACGGCCTACCCCTTGCGGGTACACCACGAACGGCCTTGTTGCTGTGTGGAATCTAAAATGAAGCTCACCGCCCCGCTCATCTACGGTCTCATCGCTTCCATCCTGTTGGTCAGCGCACCACACGCAGAGCATCTGCCGATCTGGGTCAGCGCGATGTGCGTCGCCTTGTTGGGCTGGCGTGGCTATCTGGCTTACAGCGGCACGCCGCTCCCATCACGCTGGCTGCTGTTACTCATCACCATCGCCGGGGTCGCTGCCATCGGCATCGGCTTCCGCACGCTGTTCGGACGCGAGGTCGGTGTGACCTTGCTCATCTTGCTCGCTACGCTCAAGTTGCTGGAACTGAAAGCGGTGCGCGATGCCACGGTGCTGATCTATCTGTCCTGCTTCATCATCATCACCAATTTCTTCTATTCGCAGAGCATCCCCACGGCATTGTTCATGTTGTTCACGCTCATCGTCATCGTGGCGACGTGGGTGAACTTGCAGACGGGTGCTCTCGCACTCAAACCGCGATTGCGCATCGCTGGCTTGCTACTGTTGCAAGCCATCCCGCTCTCACTCATCTTGTTCGTCTTGTTCCCGCGCATCCAAGGCCCGCTGTGGGGGATGCCGCAGGACGCTTACGCCAAGAGCGGCCTCTCCGACACCATGTCACCGGGCAGCATGAGCAAACTCTCTCTATCAGATGAAGTGGCGTTCCGCGCCACCTTCAGCAGCACAGCGCCCATGCGTGAACAGATGTATTGGCGTGGCCCCGTGTTGTGGGATTTCGATGGCACGACATGGAAACGCGGACAGAACGCGACCTTACAGAAACCGATGCTCTCGGATGTAGGGACATCGGTGGATTACACCGTGACGCTGGAGCCGCACAACAAGCTGTGGCTGTTCGCGCTGGATATACCGACCAGCATCTCAGTCGCCGCCGACATGGCTCCTGATTTTCAACTACTGAATCGCACGCCAGTCAACGCTAGACTGCGCTACAACGCCCGCTCGCAACTGACTTACCGTGCGAACCTGAACGAGCCACCGCAACAGATGATGCGCGCACTAGAGTTGCCGCGCGGCTACAACCCTAAAGCCCTGCAACTGGCCGCCGAGTGGCGCTCCAAGAATACGAACGATGAGGTGATCGCCAACACGGCACTCAGATATTTCAATCAGAACAACTTCTCATACACCCTTGAGCCCCCCTTGCTCGGCACTCACAACGTCGATGATTTCCTGTTCACCACCAAACAAGGATTCTGCGAACACTACGCCAGCAGTTTCGTGTTCCTGATGCGCGCGGCAGGTGTGCCGGCACGTGTGGTGACCGGCTACCAAGGCGGCGAATTCAACGAGCTGGGTGGGTACTACATCCTACGCCAAGCCGATGCACATGCATGGGCCGAGGTGTGGCTCACTAACCGTGGCTGGGTACGCGTCGACCCTACCGCCGCGATCTCGCCCGCACGCATACAGAGTGGCTTGAGCGCCGCCCTGCCCGACAATGCCGCCTTGCCCTTCATGGCGCGCAACCCGCCACAATGGATGCGCGAACTGCGCTTCAACTGGGACGCATTGTCGAACCAATGGAACCAATGGGTGCTGGGTTACAACTCGGAACGCCAATTCGCCTTCCTCACTCGCTTGGGCATGGAAGACATCACGTGGCAGAAGCTAGCGATGAACATGATTGCAGGCATCTTCATACTGGTCGGCATCTTCACGCTCATCCTGTTGCGACGTTTAGTCGTGAGACAGAACGACCCCGTGCAAGTCGCATGGCTCAAGGTGTGCAAGAAACTGGCGAAGGCAGGCTTGGCGCGCGCACCACATGAGGGGCCAGAAGATTACGCTGCGCGCGTCATCGCTGCGCGTCCGCAACTGGCTAGTGCGATGCATGACATCGCCACGCGCTACACCGACTTACGTTACGCCGAAACTAACGATGAAGGTGCGTTACGTGCATTCAAGGATGCGGCGAAGGCCTTCAAGCTATAATCCGCGCCAGTTTGGTCGTAACCGATAGACACTATTGATACCGTTCGTGCCGAGTGTTTTCCGTTCCCCCTTCGATACGTCGCATAAACCGCGACACTGATGGGACTACTAGCCAATCCACTAAGCCAGCAAGCTGGCAAGTGGCTGGTTATCAGGACGAACGGAAAATGTATCGAGGCATGTGACATTTACAAGAACACCACATCATGCAGATCACACGCCGCCTAGAATTCGATGCCGGTCACCGCATCCCTAACCACAACAGCCAGTGCAAACATCTGCACGGTCATCGTTATGCCATCGAGATCACACTATCGGGAGAGGTCATCAAGGCGGCGGGCGTTTCAGACGAAGGTATGGTGATGGATTTCTCGGATGTGAAACGCATCGCCAAGGAGCAAGTCGTGGATGCGTGGGATCACGCCTTTTTGGTATATCGCGGTGACAAAGTGGTGATGGATTTCTTGGTGACGATGCCTAACCACAAGACAGTGGTGTTGGATGTCATCCCTACTGTAGAGAACTTGGCTTCGGTGGCATTCGAGACCTTGGTCGGCGCGTATCGCGACACCTACGGCAACCATCTGCGTCTGGAGCGTGTGCGTCTTTACGAGACACCCAACAACTGGGCAGACTACCCTAACTGAAACTTGCCATACACCCCAGCGACTACGCGGTCACGCCCACTTCTCTTCGCGTGATACAAAGCCGCATCGGCCGATTCGATGAGTGTCGATATCGACATCTTCTCGTCAGGCATCACTGACACCACACCGCAACTGATGGAGACGAACTTGCTGTCCGTCGCGTAGTGTTTCACCTTCAATTCAGCGACCATCTGACGCACACGCTCTGCCATCCACATCGCGCCGCCTTCGTCCGTCTCGCCCAACACCAACATGAATTCTTCGCCGCCGTAACGTGCTGCCAGATCACTCCCGCGCGGTGCAGCTTTGGCGATCTGCAGGGCAACACTCTTCAAGCATTCGTCACCAAGTTGGTGACCGTATTTGTCGTTGAAGAGTTTGAAGTAGTCGATGTCCAACATAACGATAGACAGTGGTTTCTTCATACGCAGACAGCGACGCCACTCGCGCCCAAGGAAGTCATCCAGCGACCGTCGATTGGCGATCCCTGTGAGAGCATCGGTAGTGGAAAGTCGAAGCAACTCGGCATTCGCAGAATCCAGCCTGCGAGTCACATCCACCAGTTTGCGCTGCATCTCGATGAGACGTTGCATCGCACGTACCTTGGAGTGGAACACGATCTCGCTGACTGGCTTGGTGAGATAGTCATCCCCCCCCGCAGCGATACCACGCGCCAAGTCTTCGTCTGTGTTCATCGCGGTCAAGAAGATGATGGCAGCCCACTCATCTTCGTTTTCCATCTTGCGTATATTGCGTGCGACATCGAAGCCGTCGATATCGGGTAAACGCGCGTCGAGCAAAATGATATCTGGGCGCTCACGCTCGAAGACCTCCAGCGCCTGCTTTCCTGTCTCGGCCAGCAAGGGTTCTTCTATGCCCATGCTTGCAAGGTAATTCGTAAGGACCTTGATGGTGACTTTGCTGTCTTCCACTACAAGTATCTTGGGGGTATCCAGATCGTTCTTCATTTAAGGTGAATGTCGTGTTTTTTTGATTATATGCGGAGTCTCATCACATATGGGATGCTTCCACTCGGAAACCAATACTTCAAAGTCATCGATAGCGATGGGCTTGCTGAAGAGATAGCCTTGGAACATATCGCATCCCCGCTCGATGAGTGAAGGCAACTGATCCTGCGTCTCCACGCCCTCGGCGATGACATCGAAACCAAAGTTACGTGCCAGATCAGAGATGGTCTGCACCATCACCGCATCGCCCGGATCAGTCAAGATATCACGCACAAAGGATTGGTCTATCTTCAGTTGATCGATAGGTAGACGCTTGATGTACTGCAGGGATGAATATCCTGTTCCGAAGTCATCCATCGAGAAACGCACCCCTATCTGTTTGAGAGCATGCATCTTTTCAGTCGCCTCCTCGACATCTTCAAGGACTAGGTTCTCAGTCAATTCCAACTCCAATCTGCACGGATCTGCCCCTGTACCCTGCAAGACCGCCTTGATCTGATCGACGAAGTCTTTTTGATGGAACTGGACTGGACTGATGTTCACAGCAAGATGCAGCTTGCAAAGAACCGGATTGGTCTCCCACAACTTAAGTTGTTTACAGGCTTCTTCCAATACCCAATGCCCGATGGGTAATATCAACTTGGTCTGCTCGGCGACTGGGATGAACTTGACTGGGGAGACCATCCCCAAGGTCGGATTATTCCATCGCAACAACACTTCAGCCCCCAGCAGCTCCATGGCCTTGTTGGTCTGGAGTTGGAAGAACAACTTCAACTCCCCATTCGCCAAAGCCCCACGCAGTGCGCCCTCCAACAGCGAGCGCGACTCCAGTGCAGCCTGCATCGCAGGCTCAAAGAAGCGCACCATGTTGCGCCCGCTATCCTTGGCACGATACATCGCCATATCTGCCTGCTTCAAGAGGACGTCGGAATTGACGGCATCGCCTTTGAATATGACCACGCCGATACTGGGTGAACTGAGGTGTTGCGACTCTTTTAGCTGATAAGGTTGGGACAGCGAATCGCGGATCTTTTCTGCGATATGCCCAGCTTGCAGCACAGCCTCCTCGCTCACCAAGCTCAATCCTTCCAGCAGTACGACGAACTCATCCCCCCCGAAGCGGGCGATACTGTCGGTCTCACGCACACACTCGTTCATGCGGCATGCCACCTCTCGCAACATCATGTCTCCGCATTCATGTCCACGGGTATCGTTCAGGAGCTTGAAATGATCCAT
>JBGSWB010000006.1:0-10796 GCA_041752675.1 Sideroxydans sp.
GTCTTCGTCTTACTGGAATCGGTGATACGCGCGATACCGAAGTCGGTCACTTTCACGGTATCGCTTTCCAAGTCATACATGATGTTCGCTGGTTTGATATCGCGGTGGACGACATTCAAGCCATGTGCATAACTCAAGGCATCAGCCACTCGCGCCACGATGCTCAATACTTTAGGCAAGGGCAGAAGATTGTCTGGTTTGGAATACACCACCAGATCCTTACCCTTGAGGAACTCCATCGCGATGTAAGCCAAGTCATGCTCTTCGCCCGCATCGTACATCGTCACGATGTTCGGGTGATTCAATCTGCCTGCGGTCTCCGCCTCGCGGAAGAAACGTGCCTTCACATCTTCCAACTCATCCGCCTCGAATTCCTGCGACAACGCCATCGTCTTGATAGCCACTACGCGGCTGATCTTGGGGTCTTTACCCAGATAGACGACGCCCATCGCCCCCTTGCCCAATTCCTTCTCGATCTGGTAACGACCTAACATAGGCTTCGCAAGACCCGCTTGATCCAACTTCATCGTACTGTCGTTACCACGTCCAGACGAGCCACCCAATATGATGGTTTCGGACATCGCCTTGGATTGCGCGGTACGCGCCTCAAGGTCGCGGAACTTAGGATTGTGTTGCGCCATGTATTTGAAGACCGATTCAGCTTTGTTGAATTGGCGTTTACGCTCGAAGTCCAAACCCAAGTTGTACAGCACATCCATCAAGCTATCGTCCAAAGGAACTTTGCGGAATTTATCAAAGGCCATATCCAACTGACCTTGGCCTTGGAAAGCCAAACCCAACATGCGGTTGCTTTCTGCGGATTCAGCATCCGATCTCTCTTTGCCTTTCTCCGTCATCAAGAAACGCTTGGTCGTCAGCAACAAGTGACCGACTAACAAGAGCGCAGCAGGCAACATCAGTTGCAGCCACATCGCCTGCGTCGTCATCAACACAAAATGGGTCGCAAGCAACGCTACGAACATCCCACCTGTGATGACCGCACCAAGCCCGGCACTCAAACGTGGGAGCAATACGATCAGATAGAGCGCCACCAACAAGAACACACACGCTTCGGCCCAGCCACCCCAGCTCGGCACGACGAAGAAATCTTGTTTCAAGATACTCGACACGGAATGCGCCAAGGTGAGCACTGGCGGTGTCGTCGCAGAGACTGGCGTGACCTGCGCTGCCCCCACACCTGCGGCCGTCGCACCGATCAACACGATCTTGTCTCTATATTTCTCAGCGGGGATCTTGCCTGTCAGGACATCATAGAAAGAGTCCACTTGGAAGGCCGGTTTACCATCACGATCCGCATAGAAATAAGTGTGCATGCGTAGATCCGGATCGGTGGCGATACTCAGATTACCCAGTTTCACACCTTCCCCCAAAGTGACATTGATGTCTTTGGCTTCTAGATTGAGACTCTTTGCGGCGATCATCAAAGACAGGGATGGGTAGAATTGATCGTAGTACGCAACAACGAGTGGTTCGGTGCGAATACCCCCGTCCACATCAGGGGTCGCGTTCAAATGACCGATCGCAATAGCAGGTTGCCCCAAGACAGGGATCGGCACCAGTGCCGCCAGTGCTGGAACTGGAAGCGCGGAATCCGCCCCGCCTTGCACGTTCACCAGATTGTTCTTTGCTACATAGTCAGGCAAAGGCGAATCTGGATTTCCTTGTGGTTCGCCCAATTCGAAATACACACCCAATAAGACGTTGTTGACCTTAGCCATACTCTCGGCCAGCTTCTGGTCGTTATCGAGATGCGACAAAGCCTCCTGCATCAGACCTTGTAACTCCTGCCACTCGGCTGGGTTGGTCGTATGCAAAGCGGTCTTTTCTAGGACTGTGGCGATATTGAGGATGTAATCCAGCCCCGCATCGACCTGCGGCTCGAAATAGAGTGCCGTTTGACCGACCACTTTGGCGTTTCCCTGAGCGAGAACGTCGAGCATCTGCCCTTGTATCGCACGTGGCCAAGGCCAACGTCCGAGATTGGCGATGCTCTCGTCATCGATAGCGATGACGGCGATCTTATCGCTCGCCACACGAGAGGACGCCAGCACACCCCAGTCATAAGCCTTGCGCTCAAGACTTTGGATGACATCCGTCCCCGCGCTGAAAAGGAACAGCAAGGCCACCAACACGCCAGTGAACCAATCCGCTTTAAGAAACGATATTTTTTTCATAGTTGCCCTGCCCGTTTGTGCATTTTCCCTGAGCTATCTGGGCGGATACTAAAACAATTTTCAATTCCAGACCATACCTGATTGATTTATCAGGAATTTGAAACAGAATCAGCGAGCGATAGTGACCGGGATCTTAGACATCTGAGCGACCTTGCTGGTGACAGAACCCAGAAGGAGTTTGGCCAGACTTTCCTCGCCCTGCGCACCGATGATGATCTGATCTACCTTTTGTTCTTCCGCATACTGCACGATCGCCTCAGCCGGACGGCCGATACTGATGTGGTATTGATAGGCAAGATTAGCAGCATCCAAGATGGCGCGCGCCTTTTCCAAAGCTGCAGCACCTTGCTCACGATAGTAATCGTTGATCGTTTCTTGGTTGATGAACAACTTGACGTTGCCCGCTGCCACATTCCACTGCGCGTTCAGCAACAGCAACTCTGGCGATTGCTTCATCTGGGCCGACAGCGCGACAGCATGTTTCACCGCACACAAACCATTCTCAGAACCATCTACTGGTATCAATAGCTTCATCATATCTTCTCCGCTTTCACATGCTCATCAACGAGGTCTATCGCTTTTGCGCTTCTCAGCTTGCGCATCGTCAACCATTTACCGATGGCGAGTACCAGAACGGCACAAACAGCTGGGACGATCCAGTGCAATAGATGCTGCGCATCGATCAATGGTTTGAATAAAGCCTCGCTCACCAACATCTCTCCGGCAACAAAACCAAGCAGCGCACCGCCTGCCATGATGATGAATGGGAACCGGTCGATCAGCTTCAACACCAACTGGCTACTCCAAGCAATGAGCGGGATACTGATGAGTAGTCCGAACACCAACAAGAAGGTATTACCCTTTGCCGCAGCCGCCACGCCCAACACATTATCTAGACTCATCACGAAGTCGGCGATGATGATGGTCTTGATCGCACCCCACAATTGCGTCTCTGCTTTGATGTTACTTTCACCATGCCCCTCGTCATCCGGAAGGATCAATTTCACACCGATCCAGATCAACAAGATCGCCCCGATCAACTTCAGATAGGGCAAGGCCAACAGACTCACCGCAAAGAAAGTCAGCACGACACGCAACCCGATCGCACCGCCTACACCATATATGATCCCTTGGCGTCGTTGTGCTGGCGGCAGATTGCGACAGGCCAAAGCGATGACCACGGCGTTGTCACCCGACAACAATAAGTCGATCATGATGATCTTGAATACATCCACCCAGAACTGCGGGGCTGAGAACATTTCCAACATCGATTACCCCTTCAATATCTTTTGCATCGTGCGCCCCATCTCCGCTGGATTGCGTGTGATGTGGATGCCGCATTCTTCCATGACCGCGAGCTTCTCGTTCGCACCACCTTGACCGCCCGAGATGATGGCACCCGCATGACCCATGCGCTTCCCCGGTGGGGCAGTGACGCCCGCGATGAAACCGACCACTGGCTTCTTCATGTTGGCCTTGATCCAGCGCGCACATTCTTCTTCGTCGCTACCACCGATCTCGCCCACCATGATGACCGCATCCGTCTCTGGATCATCATTGAACAGGCGCATCACATCGATGTGTTTCAAGCCATTGATTGGATCGCCGCCGATACCAACGCAAGAAGATTGCCCCATGCCCAACGCAGAGAGCTGACCGACTGCCTCATACGTCAACGTACCAGAACGCGACACCACACCGATGCGGCCTTTCTTATGGATATGCCCCGGCATGATGCCGATCTTGATCTCTTCCGGCGTGATGAGACCTGGACAATTCGGCCCGATGAGTATGGTCTTCTTGCCTTGCATCTTGTAGCGCGTCTTCACCATGTCGTGCACGGGGATGCCTTCGGTGATGCAGATGACCAAATCAAGATCAGCCTCCACCGCCTCATCGATCGCAGCTGCCGCGCCTGAGGGCGGAACGTAGATGACTGAGACCGTCGCACCCGTTGCTTGCTTTGCATCGAGCACGCTGGCATACACGGGAATGCCTTCAAAATCTTCGCCCGCCTTTTTCGGATTCACGCCCGCCACAAAACAGTTCGCGCCATTCGCATAACTCTTGCAGTGAAAAGTATGGAACTGACCGACCTTGCCCGTCATCCCTTGTGTGATGACCCTAGTGTCTTTATTGATGAGGATGCTCATTGTTGACCTCCTGCTGCCGCAACCACTTTTTGCGCCGCATCTGCCATATCGTTACCCGAGATGATGGGCAGACCCGATTCCGCCAAGATCTTTTTACCCAGCTCCACGTTCGTGCCTTCGAGTCGCACCACCAGCGGCACTTTGAGACTCACCTCACGTGCAGCAGCAACCACCCCCTCAGCGATCACATCACATTTCATGATGCCGCCAAAGATATTGACCAGGATGGCTTTGAGCTTGGGGTTCTTCAGCATCAGCTTGAACGCCTCGGTGACCTTCTCTTTGTTCGCGCCACCGCCCACGTCGAGGAAGTTGGCGGGGCTGCCGCCGTACAACTTGATGATGTCCATGGTCGCCATCGCTAAGCCCGCACCATTCACCAGACAGCCGATGTTGCCATCGAGCTGGATGTAAGCAAGGTCGAACTTGGAGGCCTCGATCTCCGCGGGATCTTCCTCATCCAAGTCACGCATCGCCACGATCTCTGGGCGGCGATACAGCGCGTTGGAATCGAAATTGAATTTGGCATCGAGTGCGATAGCGCGGCTATCTGCCGTGATCACCAAAGGATTGATCTCGGCCAACATCGCATCCTTCTCCACGAAGGCGCGATACAAGCCTTGCAGTATCTGCACCGCTTCCGCATTCGCCGCATCCGGTACGCCAATCGCACGCGCCACGCGCGATGCCTCCGCAGCATCCAATCCTGCCACTGGATCGATGCGCACCGTGTGTATCTTCTCTGGATTATGTTTGGCGACCTCTTCGATCTCCATGCCGCCTTCGCTAGAAGCCAACAGCGTGACACGCTGTGACACGCGATCCACGACCATGCCCACATAAAGTTCTTTGGCGATCTGCGCACCCTCTTCGATCAGCAGGCGACGCACCACTTGACCTTCAGGGCCAGTCTGGTGGGTGATGAGATGCATACCAAGTATCTGACTTGCATACTGCTTCACTTCATCCAGCGACTTCGCCACCTTCACACCGCCGCCTTTGCCGCGACCTCCCGCGTGGATCTGTGCTTTGACCACCCAGACTTTTCCACCCAAATTTTGGGCAGCGGCCACCGCCTCATCGACGCTGAAACACGCCATTCCGCGTGGTGTCGGCACACCGAATTCGCGCAGTATCTCTTTACCTTGGTACTCGTGGATCTTCATGATCTTCTCCTGAACAGGATGGTTCGGAATTTACCAGACTGCCAATGAAAGCGCCTTAGCTAAATGCAAAATGGCCATCGAAATATTTCGATGGCCATTTAACTGAACTCAAACTTACAACTTAGAAGTCCCAGCGAATCCCTGCAGATCCAAAAATGCGCGATGTCTTGTTAGTCGCCTGCGCCCCTTCTGTCTTAGTGCTCTCATAGCCCGCATCCACATCGAAGCTAAGCGAATCACGGATGCGATACGCGCCGCGCACCATTGGAGACCAACGTGTGGTCACACCGCCCACCTGATCTTTCTGACGATATATCTGCATCGATGTATCCATTGACCAACCGCTCTGATATTGCATGTGATTAGCCAAGAATACCGATTGCCCGTTCACACTGCCGCTGGTGCTGAGAGTGGTACTGGCCGACCAGATGTCGCCTTCCACATACAGACTGCTAGCCACGAGATTGGCAGTAATTGACTTTTCCAACCCGCGACTTGGCACCGCCTCAAGTAAACCCTGCACTGTGTTCAAGGTTCCGCTAGCAGCCAATCCAGATGTGTTGGTCAAACGCACATCACCACCCACCTGCCATTTCTGCATGAACGGAATAGTCACCCCGACCTGTCCCATGTCAGTCGACATCGTTCGTGCAGATGCCAAATCGTGCAACGCGCTTGCCGACCCCACAGCACTCAATAGCGCATCGATAGATGAAGTGGTCGCACCGGCCAGCGCATTACGGGTGCTAAGTGGCTTACTGTGGTTCAACAAGAAATTAAAATTCATTCCCGAGAAGGGCGCGGCACCCGTCAGTTGCGCCAGCGTCACCTCTCTGAACTCGGTATCGAAATCCACTTGCGCGAATGCAGTTTGATTTCCTTCGTAATAGCGCCACTCTGCGCCCAAGGCCCGACGATCCAGCACACCCTCTACGCTTTGATTCACGGCATAGACAGAATAGGGACCGGATTCATACCCCGCACCAAAGAAGATCGGCTTCTGCCCTTGAGAATAGTCTGCCAGCGCCCCCACAACCCCATTCACTTTCATCTCCTGCGCATCACCCAACGTCCCATAGACACCGTCAAAGCGCCCCATCACACCGCCACCCATTGATGATTGACGCCCCACGCGAACCATATATTCACGCGTGCGATCCTTTATCTCACCATAAGCTGCAGTTACCCGATTGATGCTTGCCTTACTCGACAAGAAATCTTTCGTATTGGATGCCCGAAACACCAAGCGACCATCGTATTCCTCACTCACATAGCGACCAGACACATCTTCGGTAGTGATCAGCATGGACTGGTCTGTCGCAGTAGTCGTGATCGTCTCAGGAACATTGTTGAACGTCTGGGTCGATTCGTTAGTACTGCTGCCAAAGTAGTAACGGGAAGAGATGCCGCCGAAAGTCATCCAGCGTGCAGCCTTCTTCTTTTCTTCAGTGACCGCCACCGCCTGTGAGCCACCTCGGCCAGACAAACCCGCCAAACGTTGCATCACCCGGCTTGCACTTTCACCATCCGCATAGAGGCGTAGGTAAAGATCATATTCAGTCTTTGCCTTGTCCAGCTGCCCTGCGCGTTCGCGAGCAACACCCACCCACTCTTGCGCATCTTGCGAATAATCATTTGGGGGCAACAACAGCAATTTATTGAAAGTCTCTACCGCCACCTCATGATTCTTTGCAGACAAAGCATCACGCCCTTGCACCATCAACGCGCGTGCCGCCCTGTTATTCTCGGCGAACACAGCCTCATCCCCTGTCAGCGCCACAGCAGATGGTACGGGTTCTGGCTTGATCGCTGGCAACAAAGGAATGGCCACTGGTGCTGCGACTTGCTTGGTCGGACGCAGCGTGATGCGGAACGAGCGACCATCCTTGCCGGGAGACACACTGAATTCCGCATCGCGTGCGAACTCTACTACCAACTTAGGCTGGGTCTTCTGGTCGCGCGTGGTGACCTTGAAACTGGGGATGAGCCCGGAAGGGGGCGACGTGCGAGTCTCGTTGTCCGCCCATTTCTCACCAGGTGCAGGGCCACACAATTTATCTGGCAACTCGCCAGCCTTGGTTTGTTTTGCCAACTCCTCTTTGCTCAAAGTCGGCTGTGAGCAATCGTAAAAGATCTCTAACGTATTTCCGCTACGCTCAGGAAAGTGACGCAGATACTGCACAGGAGAAGTCATACGGATGGTCGCGACGATCCCCTCGCTCTGATATTCCAGCGTCACGTCGTCTAGCGGTTGAGCCACTGCCCCCCCCCAACACCACGCCAGCAAAACCAACTTAAATAGATAGCGTCTCATCGCTATTTTTAGAATGTCAAACATACCTCGCTCCTGCCAACTTTGGTTTTATAACCACAAACACCGAACATGCTTTCACATGCTCGGTGGGACCACTTCACCCCCTCAATCCCAATCTATATAGAGCACTCCCTTACCATTTGCCCCAGGCTTGTGACAAGAGCTAGAAGAACAGTCAGTTGCCGACGGGTTCTTGCTGTTTTTGTGGAAACTCGGCCAACTTGCGGTTCTCTGCCCCTGTCCAGAATATGCCGTATTACTACCGTGACACGTGTGACAAGCGATACCCGACACATAGGTGTGAAGCGTTGGCCCAGAAATCACTGAGGTCACAGATCTATGACAAGACGTACAAGTCACACCTCCATTGTATGGAATATGGTTAACTGGTTTCCCACCTAAGGCGGGGGTCCATGAATGAGTCGTATTGATGTGACACTCACTACAATCTGATGTTCCGATTGTGGCAGGGTGTGCTCGATAGTGGTTAGGTCCCACGGCAAGCACACCGTCATGGCAACTATCACAACGACCAGCAACATTGTGTTTGAAGGTGTTGGGCGTCCACGCACTAGTGTAGTGACAGGAATCACATGCCAGTGTCCCTTTCAGCGCAGGAGCAAGGTGACTTACTGGCTTGCGATTAGCCAAATCGACTTGAGTTGTGTCATGACAACTTGCACATGTCCCTGCAACGTTGTGTTTGAACGTATTCGGAGTCCACGCGCTGGTGTAATGACAAGAATCACAAGCCAGCGTCCCCTTGAAAGAAGTTAGAGGGTGACTTACTGGCTTGCGATTCACGACATCGACTTGAGTCGTGTCGTGACAACTTGCACACGTGCCAGCCACGTTGTGCTTGAAACGGTTTGGAGACCACGCCGTATAGAAGTGACAAGACTCGCAACCGAGCGTCCCTTTGAACAAGGTGTTGGGGTGGGTCGCCGCATTCATACGGTTCGGCGCAGTAACGTCCAAAATGCCAGGAATGCCGTGACATGTCGAACATGCTCCAACAACACCGTTGTGGTTCCAGTTGACCGGTGTCCAAGCACTGCTTCTGTGACAACTGTCGCAAGATTTAGTGGCTTTGTTGCCTGTGTTGTGACTAGCCGGCTTGCCCGTACTGATACGACCGTTATGACAACTTGCACATTTCCCAGTCTGCGCGGCGCCGTGGTTGAAGCGCGCACCCAGCCAAGTAGCCGAGTTGAAGTGGCAATTCTCGCAAGGTGCGTCCGTCACGATATGAGATGTTGATTTAGGTGTGGCAACGATGCGCTTGCCTGTGGCATGGCATCCATCGCAGTTGCGGGGTGTTCCCTTGAACACACCTCCTGTATGACAAGTCTCACACGCAGCAACGGCGTGTCCGCCAGAGAGTGGGAAGCCCGTGGTCATGTGATTGAAATCACGCCCGCCGAGCTGAGCTTCAGCTACGGCTTGTAGCGAGAATGCCATTAGAGCCACGGCAAGAAAACCACCCAATATTTGTCCCAGTCGTTTCATGTTCCACCTCCTAAAATCAAATTTCGTTGTGACACACTGCTCTGACACTACCGTTTTCCTGCATCGCTTCGTGCTGCATTATCCATGACGATCCAATTTGAGATACACCGCCCATCGGTTCAGCCAATACGACGAGCGGAACCCCTATCTTTCAATTGGTTGCAACGCCCATCTTCACTTTTTTCCAATCTTCACCATCATGACAACGGTCGCAACGGTCACCGAAATTGCCATTGTGCACATCGTCGCGATCATGACATCCACCACATGAACTAGACAACACGACTTTCTTGGCCATCGGTTTCTTGTGACAGTCATAGCACTTGTTAGCGACTTTTTTATGCGCTCCGTCCAGCTTGAACTTTGTCTTGTTATGGTCAAAGTCCCATGCTTGCCACGAGCGGGTCGAGTGGCAAGTCTGGCATTCGGTTCCCAACTTGCGCTTGTGCACGTCATCTTTTTCGTGGCATGACCAACAGTCAGACTTCGCGTCTTTAAAGGTCGGGGCTAGATGGCACTTCTTACAACCGACCAGCGCGTGTCTTCCCAACAAAGGGAATGTGGACATGCGATTATGGTTGAACTTGTCCACATCCTTCCATGACGTCTCAACGTGGCAGGTCTCGCACTTCTTACCTTCCTGCGTCTTGTGCTTGTCGTCCTTTTCGTGACACGAGAAGCAATCCATCGCCAATTTGTCTTTGACCAGATCGCCCTTGTGGCAGGCCGTACATTTCAGCGGCGGCGACTTGTGCTTGCCCAGCAACGGGAATTTGGTCTTTTTGTCGTGATTGAAGACTGATTTCTTCCAATCATTCTCATCATGACAAGTCTCGCACTTGGTGCCGAATTTACCCTTGTGTGACTTGTCGTCGTCTTTTTTGTGGCAAGAGATACAGGTCATCTCTAGCTTGTCTTTGTACAAGTCTCCCTTATGGCAAGCAGTACATTTCAGCGGCTTGGGTGATATGTGTTTGCCGAGCAGCGCGAATTTGGTCTTCTTGTCGTGATCGAAGAGGTTCTCTTTCCAGTCCTTTTCGTTGTGACAGGTCTCGCACTTAGGACCGAATTTTCCTTTGTGAGCCTTGTCGTCATCCTTCTTGTGGCAAGAAGCGCACAGCTTGGGCGTATCTTTGTATTTCTTATCGATGTGACATTTGTCGCACTTCACATCCGCGTGCTTGCCCAGCAATGGGAATTTAGTGGCCTTGTCATGATCGAATCTGACTGTCTTCCAATCTTTTTCGGTGTGGCAGGTCTCGCACTTGTCACCCAACTTACCTTTGTGCGCCTTGTCGTCATCTTTCTTATGGCAGCCAACGCAGGTCTTAGGCACACCCTTGTACTTATGTTCGACGTGGCACTTCAAGCACTTAACTTCGATGTGTTTGCCCAACAACTTGAACTCGGTCTTGTCGTGATCGAAGCTGGTGGTCTTCCAATCTTTTTCCGTGTGGCA
>JBGSWB010000007.1:0-8523 GCA_041752675.1 Sideroxydans sp.
GTCTTCGTCTCGCTTCCTCCTCGTCTGTGTGAATTGACATTAATTAAGGGAGAAAGACACTCATTTCGACACTTATGCTTCGACACCTTCGCATACGCCTCAAGCAAACGTTGATGCATGGTGCTGCCTTGCATGTTCTCACCCAACACACCGAGGCCGAAGAAGCGATCTTCACCACTCAACAATCGCTGCGCTTGCTGCAACGTCTCTGCACCGTACATCAAGCTCAGGTTCGCATCGTAGGCTGCAGTCGAATCCGAATCTGCCAACTCTTTTAATTCCACCAGATGTGCGATGCAGCGATACACGCGCGCACGTTTCTCTTCTAGCTGACCGAGTTGCGCGATCCACGCACAGCCTTCCAGAATGCCCTCTTCATCACCCACTGCTAGCGCCAACAAGGTCTTGAGTTCGCCCAAGCGCAGTGCCACCCACGCAGTGCCGGGATCGGCTGCTAGGCCGATCAACGTTGTGATAGCGAGGTTCTCAGGCAGGTCGAGGTCGAGCAAGGTATCGAGCAATTCATTGCACTCGTCTTCGCTCAATTCAGGCAAGCGCAACAATGCAGGACGCACCCAATTGCCCACGGTGTTGTTCTGCCACTGCAACTCTTCGATGGGATAGATCTCCGACATGCCGGGCACGAAGATGCGACAGGCGTACACATCCAGATGCGTGAAGTCGGCCACGTAGATGTCGTGTCCGCTGGCGTGGATGGCGTCACAGCACCACTGATAATCTTCTTCAGTCGTCGTGCCAAAGTTCCAATCGACGAACTCGAAATCTGGCGTATGGCGCATGAACTCCCAACCGATCACACCGCTGGAATCCACGAAATGGATCTCTTTATTCTGGTCGTCGGCGATCTCTTCCTTGTCGAAACTAGGTGCGGGGAAACCCTTCAGCGTATCCATGGCACGACCTTGCAGTAGTTCGGTCAACGCACGTTCCAACGCGACTTCAAAGCGCGGATGCGCACCAAAACTGGCGAAGCAACCTTGGTCTTCAGGGTGCAACAAGGTGACGCTCATCACCGGATATTTGCCGCCCAGCGACGCATCTTTCACCAAGATGCCATAGCCCGCCGCGCGCAAGCCTTGGATGCCCGCCGCGATGCGTGGGTAACGCGCGATGACCGCTTCTGGCACATCGGGCAAACATATGCAGTCGCGGATGATGCGGTACTTGATGTCGCGCTCGAATATCTCAGCGAGTGCCTGAGTGCGCGCCTCCTTCATGGTGTTGCCCGCAGACATACCGTTACTCACGTACAGATTGCCGATGAGATTGACGGGGAACAACACCGTCTTGTCGTCGCGCAGGCGCTGGTAAGGAATGGCGCAGATGCCACGTTCGGCATTGCCCGAATTCAAGTCGATCAAATGACTCGCAGGTACGCCGCCTTCCGGGTTGTAGAACTTTTGCAGTTCGGGCGTGAGCAGTGCGGCAGGCCATTTATCGCCCTTCACCGGCAACCATTGCTCGTTCGGGTAATGCACGAACTTGCCGTTGCTGATGCTCTCGCCCAAGTAGAAATGCGTCCAAAAATAATTGGTGCTCAAGCGCTCGAAGAACTCCCCCAGCGCACTGGCACGCGCCGCCAATTCCGAACCACCCTTGCCATTGCTGAACAAGCGCGTGCAATCCCTATCCGTCACATGCACCGACCAGATGTTCTCGATCTCGTTCAACCAAGACTTCTCCTGCACATGGAAACCAATGGCTTCCAGCTTGGCCTGCAAAGTGCGGATGGAGGATTCGAGGGAAGCGTCTTTACTGGGGATGAAGGTTTCAGTCATGGGAACAGTTGAAGTCGGGAACAGATAAAGGCCGGCATGATACGGGATATGAAGCGATTGTCGGGAACGAAGCAGAGACAACAGGGATATTCCAACGACCTGTGACCTACCCTACTGATATCACCACTTTGCCCTTTGCTTGCCCTGCTTCAATGTAGCGAACCGCGTCAGCCACTTCGCTCAGAGGAAAACGACTGTCGATGACTGGTCTCACTTTGCCGGATTCTAGAAGTTCCTTCAGAAATAGCAGGTCTTCTTGATTGGGTTTCGATGTCACCGCGCGCATCTTCTTGCTACCGAGCATGGATATCCACGGCCCCAGTAACAGTGCTTGAAATAACTGCCCCGCTGTACCGCCCACCATCACGTAGATGCCCCCCTCATTCAATGCACGCTTGTAATCGAAGATGGAACGATCTCCATTCGCTGCAAGGATCAGGTCGTAGCGCGCCCCGCTCTGGGTAAAATCTTCCTGCGTGTAATCAAGCACATGGTCGGCACCCAGCGAGCGCGCCAATTCCATCTTCGCCGTGCTACACACGGCAGTGACTTCCGCCCCGTAATACTTGGCGATCTGCACCGCGAATGTCCCAACGCCGCCAGACGCACCGTTTATCAACACCTTTTGTCCGGATCGAATCTGCCCCTTGTCGCGCAGACCTTGCAAAGCAGCAAGTGCCGCCAAAGGAACAGCCGCCGCTTCTTCGAACGAAAGATTGGCAGGCTTCAAGACCAGTTCATTCTCACGCGCACATTTGAATTCGGCGAATCCGCCAAAACCACTTGCCGACACTTCGCCAAACACCTCATCGCCGACCTTGAACTGGCTGACATCCTTGCCCACCGCCTCCACCCGCCCCGCGATGTCGCCACCGAGTATCTGGAATCGTGTCGGCTTGAATAACCCTGTGTAGAGACGAGCCAAGAACGGATCGGCGCGCATAAGACGCCAGTCAGCCGCATTCACCGATGCCGCCTGCACCCTCACCAGCACCTCATTATCTGCAGGGATAGGCTTTTCGACTTCCTCCAGACGGAGGACATCGGGTGAACCGTATTCGCTGAAAACAATGGCTTTCATAAATGAGCTCCTAACATCTCAACCCGTTCCCAACCCCGCCAACTCTTCCTCACTGAATCCCGCCGCACGGCGTGCTTCCAGATTGAACGGGCCGCGTCGTGGGATGGCGTTGTGTTGGGTGACCAACGCGGCGTAGGTGGTGGATGGCGCTAGGCCGCGCTGTTCACACAGATAGTTGAACCAGCGGTTACCGATGGACACATGACCGATCTCATCTCGCATCACGATATCCAAGATAGGTGCGATGGCGTGATCACCTGCCTGCACCAACTTAGCCTTCGTGCCCGGTGTCACATCCAAACCACGCGCCTCCATCGTGCGCGGCAACAGCGCCATGCGTTCCAGCACATCATGCTGCGTGCGCATCGCCATATCCCACAGCCCGTTATGTCCGGTGAAATCTCCGTAGGCATATCCCTGCGTCTGCAAGTGATCCGCCAGCAGCGTGAAGTGCAACGCCTCTTCATCCGCCACGCGCAGCCAATCGGAGTAGTAGTCGCGCGGCATGTTTGGGAAGCGCCACAGCGCATCCAACGCCAGATTGATCGCATTGAATTCGATATGCACCAGCGCATGGATCATCGCGGCGCGGCCTTCCGGCGTGTTCATCGCGCGGCGTTTAACTGTGAGGGGTGAGACCAACTCGGGTTTGGCAGGATGGCCGGGGATGCCTTGCTTCTCGCTCAACGTCGCAACGACATCTAATGCCACCGCCCCCGCCGCCCATGCCTGCGCCAAGCGACGCACGCCCGCTGCCTTCCGCACGGCATCGCACTCCACCAGCCAGTGCAGTGAGGCTTGTCTTAGTTCGTCAGGATGGAGTGAGGTAGGTGTCATCGTTAAAGTGAATCTAATTTCTCTGCGGTGGCGTTCACTCCCAAGTGTTCACCACCACAATCGAAAACACCCTGAAGAACGACTCAGTATCGCCCTTGAGTCTTGTTGATGTATTTCGCCATCTCTTCGCTCTCGCGATTCTTGCGAGAAAGGTTGGCATGTGTCTCACGGAATAGTGCGCGCATCACCATGAATGCGATGCGTGGATGCGTATCCAATATCGCCTCGAAATCCTCCGGCGTCAGGGTATAGACCGTGGAGTTCCCCACGGAACGCAGAGTCCCTCGGCGGGGTTTATGCTCTACGAAAGCGCGCGTACCCGCGCACTCTCCTTCTCGCATGATAGACGCTGGTTGCTCCACACCTTCGGCACTCTTGCAGATGAAATCGACCCTGCCCTTGGCCAAGATGAACAAGGTCTGATCCGAAGCACCTTCCTTAACTAAAACTTCGCCATCATTCAAATGGCGCACGCCCATCTTCGTAGCGAGGATCTTGGCTTTCTCTTCCGTCAGATCAGTGCCCAATGTTGAATTACGAACAATCTTGAAATCTGCCACTTCACTCATTACTCAACTCCTTCATTTCACTTCGTTGGATGTGCAGATTGTATTGCATTTCTAACTAAAACCATGATTCCGATCTGGCATAAAAAATGGTAAGTGTTTCCAACCCTTTTCACTCACAATTGATGCAGCAAGTTGATTCATTAAACTTTATGCTTCAAAACCGTCTTCACCATCTTGCCGAACGCTTTGTCCTTCTTGCGCTTATCCACATACGACATCTCGTTGAAATCGGATTCCGCTTTGAGCTTGAGGTAACTTTGGTAATGCTCGGGGTTCAACTCGCCGTCTTCTATCGCCTTGCGGATCGCGCAGCCCGGTTCGTTGTTGTGGCTGCAATCGGCGAAACGGCATTGGCCTGCTAGCACCTTGATATCGGCGAAGCTGTCGTCCAGTCCATCGCCTGTACTCAAGATGCCCAACTCGCGCATCCCCGGCATGTCGATCAGCAGCGCGCCATTATTCAGCGTCACAAGGTGGCGACGTGTGGTGGTGTGCCTGCCCTCGCCTGTGCCGCTCACCACGCCTGTCTCCAACTCATTGTTGCCGAGTAGCAGATTGATGAGCGTCGTCTTGCCCACACCCGAGGAACCGAGCAGGCAATAGGTTTTGCCCGGCACCACCAGCGCCGTCACTTCATCCACGCCCTCGCCCGTCATGCTACTGAGGGTGATGATGCGCGCCGTGATGCCGGCCGCGCGGATGTTGCCGAGCATGTGCTCCAGCTCTTCCGTACTCACCAAGTCCGTCTTGGTCAGCAGCAACACTGGCTCGATGTGCCCCTCGTTCACCATCACCAGATAGCGTTCCAACCTGCGCACGTTGAAATCGAAATGGCACGACTGCACGATAAATGCCACATCGATGTTCGCCGCGATCATCTGAAAGTCGATGTTCTTGCCGGGAGACTTACGCCGCAAGAAAGACCGGCGCGGCACCACATCATGGATGCTCGCGTGCGTATCGGCATCGTGATACTCCGCACACACCCAGTCGCCCACACAAGGCAAATCCACCGAAGATGCAACGGTGTAAAGGAACTTGCCCGTCAACTCGGCCGGCACTTCGCCCAGTTCGTTGCGCACGACATAACGCCCACGATCCACCGCCGTCACCCGCGCCACGCGCTGACCGGAAGCACACAGCCGCCTTGCCTGCTCCTCAAACCCGCTATCCAAACCAAGTTCAGACAACTGCATGAACCCGCTCCTATGTTCCATAAAAATCGCCCTTGCGGGCGATGTGTGAAGTGATTGCGATACTGCTCCCGTCAGATGATTCTAACTCCATCAATCCAGAATCTCAGGCTCGACCAGTTTGGCCAGTTGCTCCAGAGACTCTTGCCAGCCGAGATAGCACATCTCGGTCGGGATCATTTCGGGGTTGCCTTCTCTTGTTCACTTATTTCGATCAATGCCTGTTCCATCTTGTCGGTATATTTGACACTCGGGTGTCTGCAAAACTTACCGGCATCCGCGCAATCGATGCTGAATTCACAAAAACCCTCCTTCTCGCACTCCACCAAGCCGCAGGCGTAATGCTTTTTTGATTCACAGTTTTTGAGGTCCACTTTTTTCATGGTATCGATCGAAAAGAGTCTGCCGATATGAAGTGCCCCAGATTGGTTTAGGCCCACCCTACAAGTGTCTATTCCAGCGCCCCTTGCCAGAGCATGTTGTAACCCAATTCCTTGCTCTCGACACACAGCTTGGCCAAGGCCGCGAATTTATCCTTGAATGCCTTGTCGGCGTGCGAGCGCTCATGCTCCTCGAAAGACTTCCAGTAGGTCACGATCGCAATATGTTTTTCCGCCGATTTCGAATCGCTCAACGAGCCTTCGTCCGAAACGAAACCAGAGAACTCATAAACCTGGCCGGCAATGAAACCGCCCTTGTCGCCGCCGTAAGTCTCCTTCACCACATTGCACATCTCGGCCAGCGCTAATTCGACATCTTCGAAAGCCACATCAGGTTTGATCGTGGCCGTATTGAAAAGCATCTTCGCCCCAAAAGGGATAGTGACAGGTGAGAACATGATGAACCTCCAGTTGAAGTGAATCCGGTTAAAAAGAACCGCTCAAGCCAACCACAGTATTTGCACTGTGTACCTTTGCAGGCATTCCTTCAACCCTGAGCATCATGGGGTTGCTGCCCCCATCGGCTCGCTCAGCTCTTGGTATCAAAGGGGCGTATGCGGATAGCCAAAACAATACATCTTGCTCGGCGTCGTTCTGTCGTGATACGTGATCAACACGCCATAGGATGTAGATACCCAACGCTCACTACCTGACGGCTTGTAATCGATCCCCATCGCGGCTTTCACCTTCTCGACCAGCTTTTCAGGAGTGTCCTTGAATGTGGCGCCGATAAAATCGATGCCCAGCCCCACGAACACATATTCGACCGGAGAATCGAAGAGACTCTCATTCACTTTCCACCAGTTCGCACCACCGGCACTGAATGCAGGTGCGCCAAAGTGAGTCATCATGTAGTCGTTGAAATAATCCGAGCTCACCTGATCCCGGCACACCAATGCGGAACCGATCACGATCGGAAAATGAGACGGCGCTGCGGTCGCCAGACTGCAGAGCAACATCGACAACCAGATCGCATTTCGAAGGATCGTAATCATGCGCAGAGAATGCACGATCAGTGACTTGCACTCCGTGCGCAACGACACACAGGCATGCAAAAAGGGGTAGCCCAGCTTCGGCTTTTTTTCAATAACTACACTTCTAGAAAACTATTGCGATGCTGGCCGGAAAATTTGTTGGATATATTTGCCCCGCTTGTCAGCGGCAGCAGGTTTGCGAATCTCGTGTCTTGCTCATTTAAATATTACGGCTTGCAGATCGCATGCACATCGCCCAAGGCTTTGTTCAGCGCAGCGGCATCGTCGGGAGTGTTCAGCAGGAACAAGAGCCGGATGGTGTCGAGCGCAGCGCCCTTCTCCACGATATCTTTCGGGTAGCCATACTCATCCGCCATCCACAAATCATCTTTGGGCGCATCCCAGTAGATGTCAGATGTGCGCACAGAGAATTTCCTTGCGCCATCGTCTTTCTGTAACAACATCGAGATGGCGATGTTGTTGCCTTCTTTGAGCTTGCGCTCTTCGAAGTAGATGGCATAAGTCTCCAAGCCGCCGCCATACGAAGTCACCTTACCCAACTCGCCGAATGCAGCGCGACTGACCTTTTGCATATCCACCGACGAACTGATCTTGAAATGCTTGCGTCCAGCAAAAGCATTGCCATGCTCCACCTGCATATCCTCATCCACCAGCAAGCTGCAACCATCGAACTTCACCGTCCGCTCGATCTCCTCTGGTGTGCGCTTCTTCAGATTCTTATCCACCACCGGCTTCATCAACAACTCCGCCACCGCGCGTTGTGCGGAGGCCAATTTAGGATCGGCAGACAACTGAAGAGTGGGAATAGAAACCACAGGAACAACCGCCGCAGAGACCACCGCGCCGCCTTCCATCACGCAGGCATCAGCCGCCAGCAACACCATCGAGCCCCCCTTGAGTTTGCAATTGTTCGCCTGCTCTGCGGCAACGGCGAAGGGGGCGATGGCGAACAACAAGGCGGCGGGGAACAATAATTTCATTTGCATGCTTAAACTCCGAGAGAGATTTGGTTCAAAACAAATGCGATGCTGACCCCATTAGTTTTTTTAATCACATTCGAGAAAAAAGCTTTAGAACCAATTCTCGAGTTGCTAACGCATCCCCTATAGCAGTGTGACGATCATATTCTGGAACAGAAATTCCAAAATACTTAAAAGCACCGTCAGAAGTCAGCGCCGAGAATGGTAAGTCCCCTTTGAGGTACTCAAGATATAGCATCGTGTGTGTATCTATTGCCCTATGGGATATCTTGGGAAGTTCATCTTTCCCAGCAAGAAAAGCTAGCTTGCGCATAAATGCCATATCAAAACCAACGTTATGACCAATAACTGTTATTTTTTCTTGGTCAAAATGTTGGGCTAAATACTCTTCGATACGCTTGACCGCGACAACAGGAGAAACTGCTTCTTTTTCCCAGACAGAAGAAAATTTCTCAAAATTTTTCTGAGCAAATTCACTCCATTTAATTGCATCCGACCGAACATACAAAACACAAGGTGGTGCGGAATTACTTAAAGGAACTATTGCTATTGAAAGTACTTCATGTTGAAAGGGGTTGACCCCACTAGTTTCCAGATCAATGACAACTAAATTTTTAGTTTTCTGTTCA
>JBGSWB010000008.1:0-2671 GCA_041752675.1 Sideroxydans sp.
AAGCCTAACGGCATCATCCTCGTCACAGGCCCGACCGGTTCGGGTAAGACGACCACGCTGTACTCCACACTCAAGAGCCTCGCCACACCGGAAGTGAACGTGTGTACGCTGGAGGATCCCATTGAGATGGTGGAACCTTCGTTCAACCAGATGCAGATCCAGCAGGGTATCGACCTGAGCTTCGCCGAGGGCGTGCGTGCACTGATGCGACAAGATCCGGACATCATCATGGTGGGCGAGATACGCGACCTTGAGACTGCCGATATGGCGATCCAAGCCGCTCTCACTGGTCACTTGGTGCTCTCAACCCTGCACACCAACGATGCTCCCTCTGCCATCACTCGCCTGCTCGACCTAGGTGTGCCGTCCTACCTGCTCAATGCCACCTTACTCGGCATCATGGCGCAAAGGCTTGTGCGCACACTGTGCCCGCACTGCAAACAGCCACACCCCATGAGCGAGAGCGACAACGATCTTTGGGACAATCTGGTCGCTCCGTGGAAAGCAGCACGTCCTACGCAACTGCAGCGCCCTGTAGGCTGCTTGGAATGCCGCATGACGGGTTATGCAGGGCGCATCGGCATCTATGAGATCCTGCTCATGTCGCCTGCACTGCGAAAAGTCATCAACGCCGAAACTGACATCGCAGCATTGCGTGAGCAGGCCAGCCGCGAAGGTATGAAACCACTGCGCATCTCGGGTGCACAAAAGGTCGCAGCTGGACTCACCACGTTAGAAGAAGTCATCAAGACCGCTCCACCGCCTGACCAAAGTTAATTTTTCATCTTAAGGAAGACAGCATGACCACATTGAACTCTCTCAACCAACAATTCGGTATCGCCGGCCACCTGCAATTCATCGAAGTCGATGGCGGCCTTACTTTCGCCGAGATCAGTAACGCACACGCGACTGCCAGCATCGCACTCCAAGGGGCGCACATCGCCACTTTCCAACCCAAAGGTGAAGAGCCGATCATCTGGCTGTCCAAGCTCGCCAAGTTCATTCCGGGCAAATCCATCCGTGGTGGTGTGCCTGTGTGTTGGCCTTGGTTCGGCCCTCACGCAACCGACAGCAAGTTACCTGGCCACGGTTACGCGCGCACCGTGATGTGGGAAGTGCAGGAGGCCAAGGCATTGGCTGACGGCTCGACTTTCATCCGCTTCGGCCTCATTGAGAACGAGACCACCAAAGCACAATGGCCGCACGCTTCTACCGTGCAACTGGAAGCGACTGTCGGCAAGGCATTGAAGGTCGAGTTGATAACCAAAAACACAGGCAGCGCCGCTTTCCAACTGGGCGAAGCACTGCACACCTACTTCCATATCAGCGATGTCGGCAACATGACCATCCGTGGATTGGAAGGTTGCGAGTACATCGACAAGGTGGGCGAGACAGCGCGCCGCACACAACAGGGCGGCATCGTCATCGAAAGCGAAGTGGATCGCGTGTATGTGAACACCACTGCGGATTGCATCATCGAAGACAAGGGTCTGAAACGCGCCATCCGTATCGCCAAGACTGGCAGCAAGTCGGCTGTGGTGTGGAACCCATGGACAGAGAAGGCCGACAAGATGGGTGACTTCGGCCCGCAAGGTCATCGTGGCATGGTGTGCGTGGAAAGCGGTAACGTCTTCGACAACATCGTCACCGTACAAGCAGGTGAGACACATCGCTTGGTCGCGGTGTATAGCTCAGAGAAGCTGTAAACCCCCCGTCTCCCGCAGGCGGGAGAAGGGCTGGGGATGAGGGTCTGCGGATACATCACAGCTTTGTGAAAGTTTATCTCCCCTCACCCTAGCCCTCTCCCGCCTACGGGAGAGGGAACTTAAGGCAATAAAAATAGCCGCTTCTCAGCGGCTATTTTTATTCCTGCAACGAACTGAATTTAGTTCGCGCGTTTCTTGAACTCGTTGGTGCGTGTGTCGATCTCGATCTTGTCACCGATCTCGATGAACGCAGCCACTGGCAATTCAAAACCGGAACCTACCAACTTAGCGGGCTTCATGACCTTGCCGGACGTATCTCCACGTACGGCTGGTTCTGTGTACTCTACTTCGCGCACGATGGTGTTTGGCAACTCGACAGAGATTGCCTTGCCGTCGTAGAACACCACTTCGCAGATGTCTTCCATGCCGTCTGCGAGGTAGTTGACTACGTCGCCTACGTTTTCTTTTTCCACTTCATACTGGTTGTACTCGGTGTCCATGAACACGAACATCGGGTCAGCGAAGTAGGAGTAGGTGCATTCTTTCTTGTCGAGGATGATCTGTTCGAACTTGTCGTCCGCTGCGTAGACTGTTTCCTTAGCGGAATCAGTCAGCAGATTCTTCATCTTCATTTTCACCACAGAACCGTTACGGCCAGAGCGGCTGTATTCGGCCTTCAGGATAACCATTGGCTCGCCGCCCACATTGATCACGTTACCGGCGCGGAGGTCTTGTGCGATTTTCATAATATGTCTGCCTAAAGCTGAATTTTGAAGGCGCGAATTCTATTCAGTTCGGTGGAAAAAATCCAGCAAATTCAATGCAAGACTGTTTTGTGACAACCGCTGTGCCCACCCCATGCCGTGTTTAGCTAAAACCATGCGCCGTGCCGCAAAGTCTCGCCACGCCGTGGCTGCGCCCTGCCCGCCATTCCAAGACAGCCACATCTTCTGGACTGTCTGCGC
>JBGSWB010000009.1:0-10564 GCA_041752675.1 Sideroxydans sp.
TGGCTCCGAGATATACGCAATCGCACACAACTGGGCCGTCAACAATGGCTACGTGTTCAAAGGCGACCGAGCAGGGATAAGTATTGCCGGAAGCAAACGCCGCACTGAGCAGATGATTAGTCAGATTCTGAAGTATGGCTCATCCAAGAACATCGCCCCACACCCCAAGCAGAAAGCCTTCATCAATGAGGTGACTGGGGTGCCTCTGGTGTATAGCGTCAATTCGTCTACGAATAAAAACCTTGCCTCCTTACTTCAGGCGTCCTATGATTTAACCATCTTAGACGCACCGGAGATTCGAGATGTCACATACAACCCAAGAGCAGGCCAATTCGAGAGAGCTGGAGAGCCGTTTTCTGAAGAGGACTTCGGAAGTCTTGCCAGAGAATTACATAGCCCCGCAAGTGGCCGAGCATCAGAAGGCGCTGGAGGAGTGGACACTCTTAAACGAGCAGCGCTCACCAACACAATCCTTCACGCCGGAACAGCAAGCGAGAAGCGAGCAATTGTTGAAAGTATTAAACAAGCATCAATTCAACGCCTACCGCTAACCGAGAAGATACTCTACTCACGTCAGACAGAAACGCCAGCCTTCCGTAAGTGGGCTGGCACTGACGCGCCCGTGCTTGAAGGCTCTGAGATAAACGAGTTCGACTTCAGCAAGAAGGGGCCATTTGTGCTCCGCGTATTCCATGGCACGACGAACGACTTCAACGAATTCAATGCTGCCAAAAAAGGCAGCATGGAGGGCCAGTTCGGCGCTGTCAATTACTTCACATCGAGCGAGCAGGATGCGTCTGATAACTATGCCGGAGAAGGACCGGACCTGACGCAGAGAATTGAGCTAAAGGCAGAGCGCCTCGCTGACGAAATCACTGACTTCTACGAAGAGAACGGCGGAGAAGATGCTGGAGTTGAGGCATTGAAAGAAAAGTACGGCGAAGAAGTTTACGCAGAAGACTTCATGGAAATGGCGAAGAACATCGTGCGCCAAGACCTTCATGGTGGTGACGAGAAGGTGATGTCGCTATTCGTGCGCACGGACAAGCCATTCGTCGTTGGTGATGTGAATTCTCCATGGTATGAATTCTTCGATGAAGCAGGACTGGAATCTGAGGTGATAGCGCGAACTGCTGATAACGAAGGAATCTCTGTTGAGGAAGTCGAGGCTGACATCGACACCTACTCTGACCAGATTGATAAGGCTCGATATGATCTGATGGATGAGGCTTTGAACCCATTAGTAGAGGCTGTGCAAACGGTTGCTAGTCGCAACGACTTCGACCCAGCAGACCTACTATCTAGCCTGTATGAAATGGCTGGCGACGGAACTGCGCGCCACAACACCATCGAAGAATACTTGCGCCAGAACGAGTCACTGATCTACGCCGAGCATCCAGAGACTGGCGAGATAATCCAGTCGCACATCATTGGCGAAATCATCCAAGAGATTGGCTTCGACTCCATTATCTTGAAGAACGCCAATGTGCGATTCAAGAGCATGCGCATGGAACGCAACACAGCGCACATCCATGTGTTCGACGAGAACAACACGAACATCAAGAGTGCGACAGATAACAACGGCCAGTTCGACGGAGCTAATCCGGACATCCACTTCTCCCGCAAGACGCCATTCTATTCTCAGCTCGAGAATGGGTTGGAGCGCACCGAAGACCGCATCTTCAAACAGAATCCAACCGGCAAACAATTCCTGCTATGGCTGAATGCCAACGCTGGCAAGCTGAAGATTCAGAAGAGCGAGGTGTATTGGACCGGCCTCGAAGATTGGTTGAATACCGTCGAAGGTAAAATCACCAAGGATGACATCATGGCCGTGGTGAAGGCAGGCGGCATTCAAACAAAAGAGGTGATGCTGCGCAACGACGCAATCTCCCCAAGTCTTCTGCAAGCGTTCTCCAAGGAACGCCTGTCACTGAAGTGGTCCGACTCTACTGATGGCTTTGTGGTGACCGACTACCAAGGCAACTACGTGCCCGAGCGAGAACTCCTAAAGAATCTCCGTAATCTGCTGAATGATGCCGAGGAGGATGTTCGAAATGACTCACAAGGTGCGACGCAGTACGAAGACTTCGTCGTCGCTGGAGGTAAGGACTACCGTGAGCTGCTGATTACTTTGCCAGTCAAGGATGAACAACTGCTTGTATCGCAACACTTCGCTGGTCGCCCAAACATCCTCGGCCACATCCGCTTCGACACCCGCACGGATGACCAAGGGCGCAAGGTGATGTTCGTGAACGAATTTCAGAGCGACTGGGGTCAACGGGGTAAGAAGGAAGGGTTTGCTTCAGCAGTGAATTCCTTGCCGTCCAAACCATCCTCATATTCCGAAGTTGTTTTGCGGGATGCCGGATTAAATCAGAAGAAGGTCCCATCCGCCCCTCATGTCGCAACACGAAAGTTCGCTGTATTGATTGATGGGAATGAGCTGCAATCAAAGCCAGACAAGGAAGGCAAGACATATCCAATCCGATTCGCGAACGAGCTTGATGCAGAGCAAGAGGCTAAGAAACACAAGGGCGCGTCAATTAAGAATCTTGGGATGACTGACGACACCAATGCTTGGGTATCATTGTTGCTGAAGAAGGCTATAGCCCATGCCGTGGAGACTGGGCATGAGGTGATTGCTTGGGCGAACGGTGAGCAGAATGCTGACCACTACAATCTAAGAAAGCAAGTCGAGTATGTTGGGTACACGCCGAAGACTGGGCGCTTGCAGGCCTTTGATAAGAACCGCAAGAGCGTCATGGACAAGACTGATGTATCAGAAAGCGAGCTGGAATACTATATTGGTAAAGAGGTAGCAAAGCGCCTACTTGAGCAGCCTCAAGTTATGGACACACATCAATTAGAGGGCGAATCCATTGGAGTCGGTGGAGAAGGTATGCGCACCTTCTACGACACCATCGTCCCATCGAACGCCAAGGATGTGCTGAAGAAGGCTGGTGGCGGCAAGGTGGAGATGATTGGCATCTTCCTGATGAGCAACGAGCGTTGCATGACGAAGGCGAGCGGCTCGCTTATCTGCTGGAACAGTCTGGAAAGACTGCGCGCATCGGAGGACAACCCTTGGCATGGTCCACCTCGGGGCGCGAGCATCGTTTTTGGAAGAAGAACAAACAAGGAGAGTGGCGGCGCGTGGAGCAGGATGATCTGTTGCATCCACGCAGCTTGCCAGACGATATGCGTGTGACGTTGGTGAGCATCGCCGATAAACCGGCCCAAGCCGTGGATATGCTGGCTTTGAGTCCAGAGTTGGGCGCGCCCGAGTTCGAGTTGCGTCTGTCGAGTGCAACAAGATCATTGCGTCTGCTGGGGGATGGTTTGGGCAATGTCAGGGTCGCTAAACAATGACACGTAGATATAACGCTGGCTTCACTCTGCTCGAAGTCCTTGTGGCATTGGCCATACTGGCAGTCACCTTGGGGGCGGTTGGGCGCGCAGCGAGTTCCAGTGTGCAACATGCGGATGCGGTTCGCGAACGGGTGCTGGCGGATTGGGTCGCACAGAATCGCTTGGCACTGCATGCGGCGCGCGGTGATTGGTTGCCTGTGGGTATCCAGAACGGCACGGAAGAACAGGCGGGGAGAAGTTTCACTTGGCGTGAAGAGATATTCGCCACACCGAATCCGACCTTGCGCCGTATCGTGGTGAATGTCTATGCGCCTGACGATGCTCAATATTCATTGCGCCAGATGACGTCCTATGTAGCGCAATATTCAAGATGAGTCGTACACGTAACCTCAAAGGATTCACCCTGATCGAATTGTTGGTCGCGATGCTTGTCTTCAGCTTGCTTGCCATCGCTGGTTATCGCGGTTTGCAGAGTGTGTTGGATACGCGCAACCACTTAGATGCCGAGACTCGTAAGCATCAAGACTTGGGGCAATTCTTCTCCCGCCTGCAGGGGCAGTTGGCGCAAGCGAGCCGCCGACCTGCACATCTGCGCGATGGTCGCGAGCAATCGGCATTTGTAGGTTTTGCGAGCGAGACGAGCGGTTTGCAGGATGCACAAGTGCTGTTTACACGTGGTGGCGGTGTCGATGCGGCGGGCGGTTGGGTCGCACCGCAACGCATCGGCTATCGATTGCATAACCATGCCATCGAGTTGTTGCGTTGGGATCATCTGGATCAAGCGCCTAACACCGAACCCAAAGTGGATGTAGTGTTGCAGGACGTGCGTGCATTCGAGTTGCGCTACCTTTCTCTTTCAATGGTGTGGGAGAAGCAATGGGCGGGAAGTTCCATCAATGTGCCTTTGCCTAAGGCGGTGGAGGTTTCGCTGCTGTTGGATAGCGGGGAGAAGATCGTGCGTGTGATGGATGTGCCATGAATAAACAACGCGGCGTAGCTTTGGTGACGGTCTTGCTCATCGTAGCGATGGCAACGACGGTCGTGGCTTTTATGGCACAGCAGCAGGCATTTTGGCAGCGCGAGATGATCAACGGACGCGATAGGGCGCAAGCTGCTTACATCGCCCAGGCAGGTGTGGACTGGGCGCGCGCAGTGTTGGCGGATGATAAGGCCAACAATAGTTACGACACCCCGCGTGAGATGTGGGCGATGCGATTGCCTGCCATCCCTGTCGAGGGGGGCGAGATCCAAGGTGTTTTGGAAGATCAGCAAGGATTATTCAATCTAAACAATCTGGTGGTAAATGGCACAACGAGTGCGCTCGACGTGGCGCACTTCCAGCGATTGCTCTCTGCACTTGGCCTGCCGCAGGAATTGGCCTATTCACTGGCTGATTGGATGGACAGGGATAACACGCCAGCATCGGCTGGTGGAGCAGAAGACGGGTATTATCTGAACCAGAGCAAACCTTATCGTGCGGCGAATCTGCCTTTATCCGAACTTTCTGAACTACTGTGGGTGCGCGGTTTTGATGCACAGACCATCCAGCGATTGAAGGGGTATGTCAGCGTGTTACCGCAACGCACTCAGATCAACGTCAATTTCGCCACAGCGGAAGTGTTGTCTGCGGTAGTGGATGGTTTGACCTTGCAACATGCGCGGCAGCTGGTGACGCAACGCAAAGAGACGCCATTCAAGACGGTTGCCGAATTCATGCAACAATTACAAAGTGGCGTAGGAGAAAGCAGTCGTGGAGAGATCAGTGTGAGCAGTGAATTCTTTTTAGTGGATGGGCATGCCACCTTGGAGCAGGGGGAGTACGTCGCCCAAGCGTTGCTGTATCGCCAGGGGATTTGGGCTACAGTTGTTAGACAGAGTGTGCAATGAGTCAATTACGTATCTACCTTAAACACGACTGGCAGGATGTTTCTTCCATATGCGATTGGGCGCTGCTAGATGCTGCTGGTGCGATCACCAGCGCGGGGGCAGGTGAACTGGCTAGCATGCCTGTCGCAGATGAGTGCATCGCAGTCGTTGGCGCATCACAAGTGCTCTGTCTTGCCAAGACCTTACCGAAGATCAAATCCAGCCAACTTGAAGTGGCGCTGCCACTGGCGGTAGAAGAATCAATGCTGGGCGATGCGGGTGATCAGCATGTCGTGCCGGGTGTCACCACGCAGGATGGGGCGACCGTGTTGTACGCAATCGACAAAGCGTGGTTACGCCGATTCGTCGAAGCGTGTGCAGCCGCTACGATTCGCTTGCGGCATGTCGTGCCTGAATATTGTCTATTGTCAGTTGGGGGTGATGCGTGGGGTGTGGCTTGGGATGGGCAGAGCGGTTTCTTGGCGATGCCTTTTTCACAAGGCCTGTCTCTAGGGCGCGGCGACGTGAGTCAGGCTCCCGCAGCATTTAGTCTGCAATGGCAGGCGACTTCATCTGCACCCAGTAAAGTGAAGGTCTTCACTGCGGCCGAGACGATGCCGCAATGGCAGGGTATCCCGCTAGCCCGCGCGGATAAGCCGTTTGATTGGCGCACTGCATCGTTGAAGTCAGATACACCGAATCTATTGTGGGGAAAATTCAAGCCGCCAATCCGTTTACAGGAATGGTGGCCAAAGGTGCGTCCATTGTTCTGGATCATCGTCATCGCGTTGTGTATCGAGGCACTGGGTTATAACTTGCAATGGTGGTCGTTGGCGCACGAGAAACAAAGTCTCAAACAATCCATGAATGCCGTGTTCCAAGAGACCTTCGGTAGCGAGGTCGAGGTGATGGATGCCCCGTTACAGATGCAGCGCAGTTTGGCACGTGCGCGTCATGCGGTGGGTGTGGCGGATGATGCAGACTTTCTGCCTTTGTTGGAGCGCGTGTCAGCCGAGCTGGCTACACAAGCGGGGGGGCAGGTGAAGGGGCTGCGTTACGCCGAGGGGCAGCTCGATATCGAAGTGAGATCATCTGGTCGTGCAGATATAGATGAGCTTGAAAAACGTTTGAGCGAGCAGGGCTTGAGTGTGCAGGTGCTGGATGTGAACGAGAGTGGTGAGGCCGTCGAAGCACATCTGCGAATCTCCACGGGAGGTACGCGATGAAGTCGGATGTCTTGATGCAGATGAAGTCACGTTGGGCGGCACTGACTGCCAGTGAACAAAATATGGTGCAGTGGGGCGCGACCATCGTGCTACCGATCCTGTTCTATCTCATTTTGTGGCAACCCGCGCATACCAATGTGGCGAAACTGCAAACGAGCGTGCCGCAGTTGCGCGCTCAGTTGGCGCAGATACAAGCGCAAGCAGTGGAGGTGCAGACCCTGAGACAGGGCGCGCATCCGGCTGTGTTGGGGGGAGATGCCTTGCGGCGTATCGTCACGGGAGCGTCAGAAGCGGCGGGTTGGGCAGTCCCTATGTTCGTCATCGAACAAGTCGACAAGCAGGCGGTACGTGTCACTGCCGAAAACATCGCATTCGCAAGTTGGGTAAAATTTCTGCATGAACTCGATAGTTCACATCACATCCGCGTGGATTCATTGACGGTCACGCCGCAGCCTTCGAGCGGTATGGTCAAGGTGAACGCCACCTTGGTCAATGGAGCACCGGAGTGATACGTTCGCGTTGGTTGCAGCTCTTCCTTTTCTTGATCGTGTTCCTTGTGGTCATCGTCGTTTTGGCACCCGCCTCTTTGGTCACGGGCTTTTTGGAGCGTGCAACGGCAGGCAGATTGTCGATGGCGCAGGCCGAAGGCTCCTTGTGGAGTGGGACAGGCGTGTTGCTACTTGCGCACGACAACAAATTCCTACCCTTGGGGCATTACGCATGGCGTATCAACCCTGCGGCGAACCTTAGTCAGATAGCAGTCTCGGTCGATACTGGTGCGGACAAGCCATCGCAACTACTCATCTCGCCTTGGCGCAATGAGGTCGATGTGTCGCAGGCACAGGTATCGTTACCCGCGCAGTTGTTGTCGGTGTTCGCACCGCAGTTACTTCCATATCGCTTGAGTGGTGAATTGGATTTGACGATAGAACGTTTCCAGATCACCCCCAACTCTAACAGCGGCACGGTCACAGTGGATTGGAAGCAAGCAACTTCGGGATTGACTGACATCGCTCCATTGGGCGACTACCGCATCCTCTTGCAAGGAGCGGGTGCGGATATGAAAGTCTCGCTGACCACGTTGACAGGCAAGTTGCAGTTGGCAGGCAACGGACAGATGCAGGTTGGACGCGCACTGGCCTTTAACGGCACGGCGCAAGCGGCTCCCGATCAAAAAGAAGCACTTTCTGACCTGCTCCATCATATCGGCCCAGAATTGTCACCAGGCATCTTCAGCTTCGCCTTGGCAGCGCAGTGATGCTATGAAACATCTGCATCTACTCATTCCTGATCTATTGTTGCCGCGCGATGCGATGCAAAGGATCAGTGCAGGATTGCAGTTGCCCTATCTGAGCAAGATATTGGCGCGCAGTGCCCAAACGAGCGCGATTCATTGTGTGCCGGAAGATTTTTTGTGCGCAGCATTCGGTGCACAAGCGTTTGCGCCGATACGTGCGGCAGCGGATGGATTGGAAGTCGGTAACGCATATTGGATGTGTGCGGATCCTGTCCATCTGGAACTGCAACAATCACAAGTGATCTTGCAGCCGGAGGTCAAATGCGGTGCGGAAGAGTCTGTCGCTTTGTGTGATGTGCTGAATCGACATTTTGGACAAGATGGCATCACTTTTTTCGCTCCGTATCCGCATCGTTGGTATGTGCGCGTAGATGAGCCTAGCGATGTGACGACGACACCTTTGCGTGTCGCGTCATGGCGGGATGTGAAACCTCATCAACCACAAGGTGTTGATGCTTTGCGTTGGCGTAGCCTCTCCAATGAGATCCAGATGCTGTTGCACGGACACACCATCAACCAAGGGCGCGAAGCACGCGGGATGCAAGCGATCAATAGCGTATGGCTGTGGGGAGGTGGATGTGCGAATGACATCACGACGAGGATTAGCACGCTTGCAGGGGATGAATCTCTGGCCTCGTCTTTTGCCAAAGTGGCAACCATCCCTTTTTGCACTACGCTAGATGAGATGTTGCATGTCGACGGCGACACAGGGGTTTGGGTGGAGAGTGCATTGGCAACAGCGTGGCAACGTGGCGATCTATATGCTTGGCGAGATGTCATGCAATGGGTGGAGCGTGAGTTAGCGCGACCGTTGTGGAATGCTATTGAGCAAGGTCGATTACAGACGCTGACGCTGGATGTGTTGGCCGAAACCGAGACACGCCGATTCGTGTTTGATCGCACGGCAAGTTGGAAGCTTTGGCGCAGGACGTTGCCACTTGCGGCATACGCTGAATGATTACTATCTGATGCTCTTACCCCTCGCCGTGCTCAAGTGATGGTGAAAGAACTGGTCGCACAGAGGGGCGTAAGACATCGAATTCGCCGATATGGGGGCAGAAGTCGTTAGTCAAGAAAGATGACACACCTGCCAAGAAGGCAAAGAACCGTCGCTACGAAGTTCAAGTTCACTTCTGATCTTCATCTGGGATAATGAAGCGGCACGTCCACCATGGGCGTGCCGTTTTTTATTGAGGGACAGCCGTGGCAGTGGATAACAATAAAGTATTGAGCATTCGCGAGTTGAATCTGGCCGCGAAACAATTGATCGAGGGCGGGCTGCCCTTGCTGTGGGTGCGCGGCGAGATATCCAACTTTGTCAGTGCCGCATCAGGTCATTGGTATTTCTCCCTTAAGGACGAGGCGGCGCAGGTGCGTTGCGTGATGTTCCGCCACAAAAGCCAGTATCTGGATTTCAAACCGGCCAACGGCATTCAAGTCGAAGTCTTGGCCTTGGCATCCATATATGAAGCGCGAGGTGATTTTCAACTGACCTTGGAGAAGATGCGCCCAGCAGGATTGGGCGCGCTGTTCGAAGCGTTCGAACGATTGAAACGCAAGTTAGGTGACGAGGGGCTGTTCGACAGCGAGCGCAAACGCGAGCTGCCTTTGTTGCCCAAGCAGATCGGTATCGTCACTTCACCTCAAGCGGCGGCTTTGCGTGATGTGTTGCGCACCTTGAGCAATCGTATGCCCAACGTCCCAGTGGTGCTGTACCCCACGCCCGTGCAAGGCGAGGGGGCAGGGCAGAAGATCGCCGCCGCCATACGCAGTGCCAGTGAACGTGCCGATTGTGATGCGCTCATCGTGTGTCGCGGCGGTGGCAGTATCGAAGACCTGTGGGCGTTCAATGAGGAAGTGGTGGCGCGTGCCATCGCGGAAAGTCACATCCCTGTGGTGAGTGGAGTAGGGCATGAGACCGATTTCACCATTGCCGATTTTGTGGCCGACCTGCGTGCCGCCACCCCAACCGCAGCGGCGCAAGCAGTTGTGCCAGATGGTCAGGAGTGGCGGCAACGTTTGCTGCAATTACAAAAACGCTTCTCGCGTGCGACGAATCGTCGTTTCGAGCAGGCGATGCAACAACTGGATTTCACTCAAAGGCGCTTGGTCCATCCTGCTCAAAGCATCCAACTCCAATCTGAGCGACTGGCGACAGTGAGGCAAAGATGGCAACGCGCGATGGGGCGTAGCTTGGAGCAACGCATGACACGCCTTTCATCCATGCAACAGCATTTGCAGCATCTCGATCCCAGCCAAGTGCTGGCGCGCGGCTACAGTCTGGTGCGAGATGCAAAGGGCAACATCGTTTCCACTAGCCAGCAAGTGACAGAGGGCGCAGCCTTGGACATCACCTTCGCACAAGGCGGTGCAGGCGTGGTGGTGAGGGAAAAACGCTGAGTCCATACTATCGAATCAGTTAAAATCCGCGCCCATTCCCGTACCTCAATCCGACTCAGAATCATGCTCAAACAAATCGCACTCAAGATTGATGTCGACACCTACCGCGGGACGCGTGAAGGTGTGCCACGGTTGGTAGAGATGTTGCAGCGTCACCAGGCGCAAGCCAGCTTCTTCTTCTCTTTAGGGGCAGACCATAGCGGTCGCGCCATCAAGAACGTCTTTCGTTCGGGTTTTGTCAGTAAAGCTCGACGTATCTCTGCCTATCAACATCACGGATTCAAAACAGCGTTCTACGGTACCTTATTACCTGCGCCGAACATCGGCGAGAAATGTGCCGACACCTTGCGTGCCGTGCGCGATGCGGGTTTTGAGGTGGGCATCCATGCTAATGATAGGTTCT
>JBGSWB010000010.1:0-1742 GCA_041752675.1 Sideroxydans sp.
GGTGTGTTCCGCTTTGATGCTGCCCAAACCGCCCGCCAACATGATGGGCTTGTGATAGCCGCGCACTTCGCCGTTGACCTTCTCTTCGAAGGTGCGGAAATAGCCAGTGAGGTTAGGACGACCGAATTCGTTGTTGAACGCCGCGCCGCCGAGTGGGCCGTCGATCATGATCTGCAACGGAGTCGCGATACGACCCGGCTTGCCGATGGGGTCGACTTCCCACGGCTGTACGAAACCGGGGATGTTCAAGTTGGAGACGGTGAATCCGGTGAGACCTGCTTTGGGTTTGGAGCCTGTGCCCGTTGCGCCTTCGTCGCGGATCTCGCCGCCACTACCGGTGGCCGCACCCGCGAATGGCGCTATGGCAGTCGGGTGGTTGTGCGTCTCCACCTTCATCAGGATATGGGTCAGCTCTTTGCTGAATTCGTATGCCCCACCCGCGCGTGGGTAAAAGCGCTCGATCTCAGCACCTTCGATGACGGAGGAGTTGTCGGAGTAGGCAACGACTGTGCCTTTGGGATGTAGCTTGTGTGTGTTGCGGATCATGCCGAACAAGGAGATGGCTTGTGTCTCGTCGTCGATGATCCAGTCCGCGTTGAATATCTTGTGGCGGCAGTGTTCTGAGTTGGCCTGCGCGAACATCATCAGTTCGACGTCGGTGGGGTTGCGTCCGAGCTTGTTGAAGTTCTCGACCAGATAGTCGATCTCGTCGATGGAGAGTGCCAGACCCAATTCCTTGTTCGCGTTCTCCAATGCGAGCTTGCCGCCCTTGAGGATGTCCACGCTGGACAGCGGCTGGGGGGTGCCATGTTTGAATATCTTGTCTTCGATACCGTCGATGTCGCTGACGACGGATTCGGTCATGCGGTCATGCAACAATGGCAGTACGGCTTTCTTCTCGGCATCGCTCAGTGCTTTGCCACTCTTGCTCTTGAGGAAGAACATGATGCCGCGTTCGATGCGTTTCACCTGGGACAGGCTGCAATGCTTGGCGATGTCGGTGGCTTTGGACGACCACGGTGAGATGGTGCCGAGGCGCGGAATGACCAACAGGCTTTGCGACTTACCTTCGATGTCTGGCTCACCTGCGTCGCTATCCAAACTCAACAAACGGTTGAGTAAGGCGACTTCGTTCGCAGCCAATGGCGACGACAGTTCGGTGAAATAGACGTGGCGCGTGTCTTCGAGTGTGACGCCGGTCTTCGTGGCGTTCAGCGCGGTGCGCAGCTTGTCGAGACGGAAGGCGGAAAGAGCAGATTTACCAATCGAGGTGAAGAACATGACTCGGTCACTTTAGGGCAATTAGAACGGGGGCAGATTATAATGCAGCCGACCTCACAAACTCAGGGAAAACAGCATGAAAACTACCCCCATCACCCACAAGCAAGTCGCCGCCTACCTCAAGCCCCGCCCTAAGGACAGCCACAAAGGCCTGTTCGGCAAGGTGACTGTGATCGGCGGGGGCGACGGCATGATAGGCGCGGCCATCTTGGCAGGCCGCGCTGCGCTGAAGATGGGTGCAGGTTGCGTACATGTCGGCCTGCTGGCAGACAAGATGCCGCTGGTGGACATGCGGATGCCGGAATTGATGTTGCACCCTGCCAGTGCAGCCCTGAAGAACAGCAAACCTGACGTAATAGTACTGGGTTGTGGTCTAGGCCAAAGCCTTGCCGCACAGAAGGTCGTGTACGACGCCCTCCTCCTCGACGTGCCACTGGTGCTGGATGCGGATGCACTCAACA
>JBGSWB010000011.1:0-3175 GCA_041752675.1 Sideroxydans sp.
GAGCTGATCGCTTCGGAAAACTATACCAGCCCAGCAGTGATGGAAGCTCAAGGCAGCCAACTCACCAACAAATATGCGGAAGGTTATCCCGCCAAGCGTTACTACGGTGGCTGTGAGTATGTGGACATCGCTGAACAACTGGCCATCGACCGCGCAAAGGCGCTGTTCGGTGCGGAATACGCCAACGTGCAACCGCACTCCGGTTCGCAGGCTAACCAAGGCGTGTATGTGTCGGTGCTGAAGCCCGGCGACACCATCCTCGGCATGAGCTTGGCGCATGGCGGTCACTTGACCCACGGTGCGACGGTGAACATCAGCGGCAAGTTGTACAACGCTATCCAGTACGGTCTTAACGACAAAGAAGAGATCGACTACGACCAAGTGCAAGCTTTGGCGACAGAACACAAACCTAAGATGATCGTGGCAGGTGCTTCTGCTTACGCGCTGGTCATCGACTGGAAGCGCTTCCGCGCTATCGCTGACAGCGTCGGCGCTTATCTGTTCGTGGACATGGCGCACTACGCGGGTCTGATCGCGGCGGGTTACTACCCAAGCCCAGTCGGCATCGCTGACTTCGTGACTACCACCACACACAAGACTTTGCGCGGTCCTCGCGGTGGTTTGATCTTGGCTAAAGCGGAACACGAAAAAGCATTGAACTCCGCCATCTTCCCGCAACTGCAAGGTGGGCCGTTGATGCACGTCATCGCGGCCAAGGCAGTGGCATTCAAAGAAGCGGCGAGCAGCGAATTCAAGGCCTACCAGAAACAAGTCATCGACAACGCGCGCGTGATGGCGAAGGTGTTGACTGAGCGCGGTGTACGCATCGTGTCTGGCCGTACCGGCAGTCACGTGTTCCTCGTCGATCTGCGCGCCAAGAAGCTGACCGGCAAAGATGCTGAAGCCGCTTTGGGCAAAGCGCACATCACTGTGAACAAGAACGCCATCCCTAACGATCCAGAGAAGCCATTCGTCACCTCCGGCATCCGTATCGGTTCACCAGCGATGACGACACGCGGCTTCAAAGAGTTGGAAGCTGAGAAATTGGCTCACCTCATCGCCGACGTGTTGGATGCGCCGAACGATGATGCCGTGATCGCACGCGTGGTCGGTGAAGTGAAGAAGCTGACGACGGCTTTCCCAGTTTACGGAGCCTAATAGGATTCGGATCAAGGAATCAGGATTCAGTGAGAGCAGCGGCTTTCCTGAATCCCGAATCCAGAATCCTGATTCCTCGAATCTATGAAGTGTCCTTTCTGTAAACATCCCGACACTCAAGTCGTCGATACACGACTTGGCGAGGAAGGCGACAACATCCGTCGTCGTCGTCGTTGTCTGTCGTGCGACAAACGTTTCACCACCTTCGAGATGGTGGAGTTGCGCATGCCGCAGGTGGTGAAGCAGAACGGTATGCGTAGCGCATTCGATGAAGAGAAGTTGCGTACCAGTTTCAATCGCGCCTTGCATAAGCGTCCGGTACCGACCGAACTGGTCGATGCTGCCATCGATCACATCACAAAGAAGGTGTTCGCCTTCGGTGAGCGCGAGATCGGTTCACGCCAGATCGGTGAGATGGTGATGAAGGAATTGTTGAAGCTCGACAAGGTGGCGTACATCCGCTTCGCCTCGGTGTACAAGAGTTTCCAGGACGTGGACGATTTCACCGATGCGGTGGATGCGGTCCGCAAGACCCCTGCGCGTCGGCGTCAGACGGATAAATCATGACGCTTGCGGCTGACGCAGCTTGGATGGCGCGTGCGTTGCAATTGGCAGAACGTGGCTTGCATACGACCTCGCCCAATCCGCGCGTGGGCTGTGTGTTGGTCAAAGGCGGAAAGAACATCGGTGAAGGTTGGCATGAGCGTGCGGGCGAACCCCATGCGGAAGTACATGCCTTGCGAGCAGCAGGTAAGACAGCTCGTGGCGCGACAGCTTATGTCACGCTAGAGCCGTGCAGTCACCACGGACGTACACCGCCTTGTGCGGATGCGCTCATCGCTGCTGGTGTGACGCGTGTGGTGGTGGCGATGCAAGACCCGAACACTTTGGTAGCAGGGCGTGGTGTCGCCAAATTGAAAGCGGCAGGCATCGCAGTCGAATGTGGTTTGATGGAGGCGGCGGCACGTGAGCTCAACATCGGTTTCGTCGCGCGTATGACACGAGGCACACCGTGGGTGCGTAGCAAGATCGCGGCGAGTCTGGATGGTCGAACCGCTTTGGCGAACGGGGTGAGCAAGTGGATCACGGGTAGCGCGGCGCGGCAGGACGTGCAACAGTGGCGCGCACGTTCTTGTGCGGTGCTCACCGGTATCGGCACGGTGTTGGCGGATGATCCGCAACTCAATGTGCGCGATAGCGGTGCGACGAGGCAGCCGCTGCGAGTGGTGTTAGATACCGAGCTGCGCATCTCGGTGGATGCGAAGATATTGCAGGGTGGGAACGTGCTGATCTACACCGCTTCGACAGATGTGGCAAAGCAAGATACTTTGCGAGGACGTGGTGCCGGCGTGGTGGTGATGCAAACAGTAAAAGATGGATCGTCACTCTCTGCAGTGTTAGGTGACTTAGCCAAGCGTGGCATCAACGAAGTGTTGGTGGAGGCGGGCAAGACCTTGAATGGTGCATTGTTGAAAGCGGGATTGGTCGATGAGTTGGTGCTGTATCTCGCGCCGCAATTGTTGGGTGATGCGGCGCGCGGCTTGGCGGATCTGGGTGAATTGACGCAATTGGAACAGCGAATGGAGTTGGCTTGGCAGGATGTACGCCATGTCGGTAACGACATTCGAATCACAGCGAGGGTGAAACATGTTTAGTGGAATCATTGCGGATGCAGGTCTCATCAAATCGGTGCAAGACAGAGAGGGCGGATTGCGCCTGACCGTGGCGACCGAAGTGCTGGGTATGGATGACGTACAGCTTGGAGATAGCATCGCGGTGAACGGCGTATGCCTGACGGTGGTGCAGATCGATGGCAATGATTTTGTCGTCGATGTATCACGCGAGACACTCAATTGCACCACCGGTTTGGAAGAGAACGGTAAGCACGTCAATCTGGAGAAAGCGATGCGCCTTTCCGACCGTCTGGGTGGGCACCTAGTGAGTGGGCATGTGGATGGTGTGGGCGAAGTGGTCGCATTCAACGACATCGGCGAGAGCTGGCGTTTGGTGGTGCGCG
>JBGSWB010000012.1:0-17579 GCA_041752675.1 Sideroxydans sp.
TATGGGGGAGGAATGACGATAAAATGTCAATAACTGTCTAATACTTGGCATTGCCATTATAAAAAATGCCTTGACAACAAAGGGTTGGTGAAATAAGTTCTGGTCAATTATGGGTTTGTCAAATATTTTGTCGATGTTTAACCGAGGCAACCGCGATTCTGGTTGGGTGTCAGTGTCCCTTGGTAATAAGGGGGTTTACGTTGCCGAGGCGAAGTATGTCGGCGCGCGTCCGCAAGTGACGCGATGTGCGTTCTATCCCGCCAGTGAAATCAATTCCGCCACGTTGGAAAAGATCCGCAAGGAAGCACAGCTTGAGGATGGGCGCTTCACTACTGTGCTGGGTTCGAACGAATATCAGTTGATGATGGTCGAGGCACCGAATGTGCCGGTAGATGAGTTGAAGACGGCGATTCGTTGGAAGATCAAAGATTCTCTCAACTATCACATCGATGATGCGACTATCGATGTGTTGCAGATACCCGCAAACAAATATGGGAGTGACCGCCCGCAGTCTTTGTATGCCGTGGCGGCATCTAACGAGACGCTTCGTAAGCGCATCTCACTTTTTGAAAAAGCCAAGATCGACCTGACTGTGATCGATATCGCGGAGACGTCCCAGCGCAATATCGCCGCATTGTATGAGTCCGAAGGACGTGCGTTGGCTCTTTTGGCATTTGATGATGAGGGCGGTCTGCTGACTATGACTTGCGACGGCGAGCTGTTCTTGGCGAGACGTCTCGACATCACTTTAGGTCAATTGACTGATGCTGACGATAGTCTGCGTCAGCAATATCAGGATCGTGTCGAATTGGAGATGCAGCGTTCGCTGGATTACTTCGATCGACAGTTCCATCACATCCCAGTCGAGCGCATGTTGGTGTCTGCGCCAGCAGAGCTGGGGTTGGTGAAGATGCTATCGGACAATCTTGGATTGTCTGTCGAGGCGCTCGATCTGGCGCAAGGTATGGACATCGTCGGAGCCCCAGAATTGGCTGATAGTGAGTATGCTAGCTATGCCTTGCACGCTCTGGGAGCTGCCTTGCGCTTGGAGAAGAAATCGCTATGAGCCAGCAGATCAATCTCTTCAATCCGATCTTCCTGAAGCAGAAGAAATATTTCTCTGTGGTCACGATGCTTCAAGCTTTGGGCATGATCGTGCTTGGGTCGGCGCTGTTTTATGGCTACGCTTGGTATCAGGTGAAAGAGCTAGATAAACAGACGCAAGAAATGAGCAAGCACTACGAGTCAGAGCAAAAACGTTTGGTCAATTATACGAATGAATTCTCTCCGCAACGAGCGAACCAGTTGTTGAACGATGAGCTGCAGGCGTTGGAGCTGCAGGCAGGGTTGCAGAGCAACCTTTTGAATACTTTGAAGAGCGGTGCGATCGGCAATACACAAGGATATTCTGAGTATATGCGTGCATTTGCACGGCAGGCGGTCGGCGGTTTGTGGCTGACTGGATTCGATATCAATGGCGATGGCGCCCAAATGAGCTTACAAGGTGCTGCCTCAGGCCCACAATTGTTGCCAGCCTATATCCAACGATTGAGCCAAGAGCCAGTGATGCATGGGAAGTCTTTCGCAACATTACGCATGAATCAACCCAAGGGGGCGGCAGACAAGCCATCTGTTCGTGGGTATGTCGAATTCAACCTGCAATCGATACCGGTTGAAGGGGGCGCTAAATGATTCAAGAAAAGATAGACCAATTCGTTGCCAAAGTGGATGGCATGTCTTTGCGGGAGCGCGCGATGATATTCGCTGCGGCTGCATTTGCTGTCGTATCTATTATCAATACCTTCTTCCTTGATCCATTGTTGGCGAAACAAAAGAGCTTGTCTTCACAAGTCATTCAGCAACAAGAGAAGATGAAGCAGAACCAAGCTCAATTGACGGCACTGTTGCAAGCCAAGCAGGCGGATGAACATGCGCCTCAACGGGAGCGTATCCGTCAACTGCGAGAACAGATCGCCGAAGGCGATGCCTACTTGAAAGCGACACAAGATAAGCTGGTGCCGCCAGAGAAGATGGCAGCGCTGTTGGAGCAAGTCTTGGCGAAGAATACCAATTTGCAGTTGGTGACCTTGGATACTCTGCCAGTCACACTTTTTATCGAGCCGTCGGCCGTGGATGCGACGAGCGAGATGATTGCGCAAGAAAAGCAGATATTCAAACATGGGGTCAAGATGACGGTGCGTGGAAGCTATGCGGACCTGATGCAGTATCTGGCCGTATTGGAAAAGATGCCGACTCAGATGTTCTGGGGCATGGCCAAGATGACCGTGGTGCAATACCCGAGTGCTGAGCTTACTTTGACGTTGTACACCCTGAGTTTGGACAAGACATGGTTGCAAGTATGAGATACGTATCGCTCTTCAGTTTAATTCTGCTTGGATATGGTGGGTATGCAGGTGCGGCTGAACAGTTCGTTGATCCGACTCGGCCTGCGTTCGAATTGGTGCCTGGCTTGGCATCGGATGGCGCAGTGGGTGATGTGACCAATAAAGTGGAGACGCCGCCAGCGGGTTTGCAGACCGTCATCATCACGCCTACGCGCGAGGCAGCCATCATCAATGGTGTCGAGGTCGAACGTGGGGAAAAATATGGAGACGCTGTGTTGACGGTGGTGAATGAGACTTGCGTCGTGCTGATGGGCGCGCAAGGTCGCCAAGTGATGCATATGTTTCCCACGGTGAGCATGACCAAGAATGAGTTGGCGTGTGTGAAGTTTCAGGGGATGAAGCCAGTCACCAAGGTGATGCAGGCCCCAAGATCAGTCACTAAAACAGGTCTGAAGAAAAGACCGAAAGTAAAAAAACGTGCGGTGGTTTGTGCGCCCGAAGAAATCAAGGATGGGAGTAAGAAATGAAGCGAATAATCATTGTGTTGTGTGTCTTGTTCGTTTCCGCCTGTGCAACTGGCGGATCAAAGCAAGCAGTGAAGAGCGAGATCACCAATCAAATGGATGCTGCGGCTAAGAATGTTGCTCAGCCAAGCAAGCAAGAAGAAGTGAATAACGCTCTGTTGCCCCCATTGGTAGCGCCTACAGAAAAGGCCGACGGTGGAGTACCTGTCGAGGCCAAGTTCGATTTGGCGGTGAGCAACACGCCAGCTCAACAAGTATTCATGGCGATCGTTTCTGGTACGCGTTACAGCATGCTATTGCATCCAGATGTGAGTGGGAATGTGTCTCTCAATCTAAAAGACGTGACGGTATTCGATGCGCTTGAGGCGATACGCGAGATGTATGGCTATGAGTACAAGATAGATGGGAATCGTATCTACATACAGCCATTGGGATTGCAGACGCGTATCTTTCAAGTGAACTATTTGACGGGTCAAAGAGATGGCAAATCGAATCTGCGCGTCGCTTCTGGCTCCGTTGCAGATTCGGCAACAGGAAGCACGGGTACGACTGGTGCTGCGACTGGAGCGAATGCGACTAACCGAGATAGCAGCAAGGTGAGTATGACCTCCAAGTCTGATTTCTGGGAGGAGTTGAGTGAAGCTCTCAAGGCAATCGTGGGTGCTGAAAAAGGTCGTAGCGTCGTCATTAGCCCCATGTCTGGTGTGATCGTCGTTCGTGCGACACCTGAAGAGATGAAGAATATCGCAGCCTATCTGAAGGCTTCGCAGATTTCCATCGAGCGCCAAGTCATTCTTGAGGCAAAGATCGTTGAAGTGCAGTTGAATGATTCATTCCAATCTGGCGTGAACTGGGCGGCGTTCGCCAACGGCGCAGCCAAGCGTGCGAGCGGTGGCATGGTGACTTCGGGGAGTACGATGACATCTGCTGCGGGAACAGCATTGTCGAATTCAGTGATCTCTTCAACCGTCGGCACGAATCTGGCAGCCACTGCGGCGACAGCATTACCAACAGGTGCTGTTGCCGGAACTATGTTTGGTCTAGCGTTCCAGACGAGCAATTTTGCTGCGCTTTTGAACATGCTTGAGACACAAGGTGATGTGCACGTGCTTTCCAGCCCGCGCATCGCGACTTTGAACAATCAAAAAGCGGTGCTCAAGGTGGGAACAGATGAGTTCTTCGTCACCGAAGTGACTGGCGGTACCCAATCTACGACAGCGATAGCTGGCACATCACCTACGGTCAAAGTTCAACCATTCTTCTCGGGTATCGCGTTGGATGTGACTCCGCGTATAGATGAGAACGATGACATCATCTTGCACGTCCATCCTTCGGTCAGCACTGTCACTACGGTGAACAAGACAGTGAATCTGGGAACATCGGGTGGAACGGCTAATATTTATAACTTGCCTTTAGCATCAAGCTCAGTTTCCGAGACTGATAGCATCGTGCGAGCGCGGGGTGGTCAGATCGTGGTGATCGGTGGATTGATGCGCCAAGCTTCATTTGACGACCGTTCTGGTTTGCCTGGCTTGCCAAAATCAATATTTGGCCAAGTGAGCCAGCGTACTGAGAAACGTGAATTGGTGATCATGATCAAGCCCACAGTCGTGAACAGCGATAAAGATTGGTCGGAAGATATCACTCGTAGTCGTGACCGCATCAACAGTATGTCCAGATAAGAATGTATCTGCGTCATTTTGGCCTGCGTGAAGTCCCGTTCTCACTGACGCCGGATACCAGTTTTTTCTTTGCCTGTTCGAATTATCAAGAAGGTTTGAACACCCTGTTGGTGGCTGCTCGCAATGGAGAGGGGTTCATCAAGATCACAGGCGAAGTGGGTAACGGCAAGACCTTGTTGTGCCGCAAATTCCTCGCCACGCTCAATCAAGGTAAGCAAGCTACTACCCTCATCGGCACCCAAGATGAGCAGGCGCAAGCAAAAGAAGGCCTGCATTTCGTCACTGCGTACCTCCCCAATCCCTATCTTGAGCCGCGCAGTCTTTTGCTGGCACTGGCAGACGAGTTCCGTATCAAACTGGATGATTCGGTAGATCAGCATCACCTGTTAAAAGAGATCACGCGAGCCTTGTTGAATTTCGCTCGCGAGGGAAAAAGAGTGCTGGTCTGTCTAGATGAGGCACAAGCGATGCCACTGGAGAGCATGGAAGTCTTGCGGCTACTGACTAATCTGGAGACCGAAAAACGCAAATTGTTGCAGGTCGTTCTTTTTGGGCAACCTGAGCTGAATGACCATCTACAGCATCACTCGGTGCGACAGTTGCGTCAACGGATAAGCTTCCAATACGAATTAAAAGGCCTGCGTCATGATGAATTGGAACGCTATCTGAGACACCGTTTGGCGGTGGCAGGTTATGTGGGTGATACCTTGTTCAATAAGCATGCGGTCGCCAAATTGCATCGCATCACGGGTGGTACTCCAAGACTCATCAATATCGTTGCTCACAAGGCGTTGATGTTGGCCTTTGCGGAAGGACGCCAACAGATCACCAGTAAGCATATCGGACTTGCTGCATCGGATACGCCTGAGGTGCGCAGCGATTGGCATGTTTGGGTGATGTGGGGAATCGCCGCTACTCTGATCGTGGGTGTCACGACTTGGTTGGTGTTGCAATGAGCTTGATCAATGAGGTGCTGAATCAATTAGAGCAGCGTGGTGTGCATACCTCACCGCACCAGACTCAGATTCGTGCTGTCGCTACGCCAGCAGAAAAAAGTTGGCTAAAGTATGTTTGGATCGGGTTCGGAATCGTGAGCCTGCTGGCAGTGATCTATTCGATACGGTTTTTAGGGAATGAACCACAGGCCGAAGACAAACCGGCAAATGTCCCGCCTACGCAAATCGTGATGTTGGAAGAAACGGTATCGAGTGAGTCCGCAATGCCAGCATCCAAGCTCAGCTATGAATTGAGCGCCTCCCCTTTACCTGACTCGTTGCGAGAGCAAAGCGCAGAAAAGCCGAGCGTAGAAAAGCCGAGCGCAGAAAAGCCAATTCAATCCAATCCCGACAGGCCTGCCGCTACTGCACTGATGCGCCCCGCTCATGCTACCGAAAAGTTACCCGAAGAGAAGCAAGCTACGCCTCCTATCGTATCTAACGCGCCACTTCCGCTCAAGCAGGTCAGCCAGGCACAACAGGCTGATGCCGAATTCCGCAAGGCGGCCGTCTTGCAGCAGCAAGGCCATGTGCATGAAGCCCTTGCAGGCTATGAGATCGCACTGAGATTAAACTCGCAGCATGATAAGGCGCGTTTGGCATTCGCTGCGCTGCTCTTGGAGAGCAAGCGTGGTGGGGATGCTGAGCGTGTCTTGCAGGATGGATTGAAGTTGCGTGCGAACCATGTGGGTTTCAGCATGGCTCTTGCGCGCGTCCAAGTCGAGCAAGGGGGTATCGATCGGGCGCTCGCTACCATGCAGAAGAATCTGTCTAAGGCTGACGACAAGGCGGACTATCAATCTTTTTACGCGGCACTATTACAGCGTAAAGGACGCCATAAGGAGGCGGTCAATCACTATCAGATCGCTACAGATCTGGTACCCAGCAATGGGGTCTGGTGGATGGGTTATGGTATCTCGCTCCAGGAAGCGCAAAGAAACGAAGATGCGAGAGTCGCTTTCAACAGAGCACTAGCCACACAGACGTTGACCCCAGAATTGACCGCTTTCGTCGAACAAAGACTCAAAGGTCTTTAATTTGCCTCATGGTGTGGCAAGGTCCGCGCCACCACCCACACGCTCACTTCTCGTGCCCCAGCTTTCTTCAATGTGCGGGCCAGTTCCCCCAGTGAGGCACCTGTCGTCATCACGTCGTCCACGATAGCTACATGCCTACCTACGAAATCTGCGCTAGAAGATAGAGTGAATGCACCCCGAATGTTCTTGTCGCGCTCCTTCCATGGTAAAGAAGATTGTGGCGGCGTGTCACGCACGCGTTGGCATGCTTCTGTGAGAAGCGGGATGCCTAGTCGTTTTGAGATGCGTGCTGCCAGCAGTTGTGATTGATTGAATCCGCGTTCGCGCAAACGTGTCGGGTGCAACGGTATCGCGATGAGATAGTCTGGAGTGGTTGTGATGCATGATGCCAATTCCTCCGCGAGGAAATCGATCAAGATCAGGCGCTCGTGGAACTTTAGCGCCTTGATGAGTTGGTCTATGGGGAAGCTGTAGCTGAATGCCGCAACAGCGTGATCGAAGGCGGGGGGATGTTGCAAACATCTGCCGCACACTTCGCCTGTGGGGGTCGGTAGAGCGCAACTTGGACAGTGCGCTGCTGACAATCTCGGTAACTCGCTATTGCAAGCCTTGCAACACAAGCCATCCCGACTGAGCGCGCCGCATAACAGGCAGGGCTGTGCAGGCAGCAAGCGACCAAATTTCGAGCCGATGTTAAGTGGATGCTGCGATAAAATAGACAAGTCGTTCCAGTCCTGAATCAAGGGGCGCGCTTCGTTCCATCATTCTAATAGCAGGCTAACAATCTTATGCAAACTCAAACCGTCGAATTCATCCGTCCTATCAAGCCTAAGCCCAAGACCACTCCGCAACGTTGGAGCGTGGAGGCCGTAGAAGAATTGTTCAAGCTGCCCTTCACTGACTTGATGTTCCGTGCGCAACAGATCCATCGTGAACATTTCGATCCCAACGCAGTGCAGCTATCGACCCTGCTATCCATCAAGACGGGCGGCTGTTCTGAAGACTGTGGCTACTGCCCACAATCCGCCTTCCATGATGCAGGAGTCGAGAACCGCAAGATGTTGGAAGTGAGCGAAGTGGTGAGGGCGGCCAAGGCAGCGCAAGAAGCGGGCGCGGATCGCTTCTGCATGGGGGCGGCATGGCGCGAACCGTCCAAAGAAGATATGGAATCCGTGGTGGAGATGGTGAAGGCGGTGCGTGGTTTGGGGATGGAGACTTGCGCCACCTTGGGTATGCTGAACGATGAGCAGACCGAGCAACTGCGCCAAGCGGGTCTCGACTACTACAACCACAACCTCGACACCTCGCCTGAATTCTACGGCGACATCATCAGCACCCGTGATTACCAAGACCGTCTCGACACCTTGGAACGTGTACGCAAAGCAGGGATGCATGTGTGCAGCGGCGGCATCGTGGGCATGGGAGAAGACCTGACGCAACGCGCAGGACTCGTCGCGCAACTCGCCAACATGGAGCCCTACCCTGAAAGTGTGCCCATCAACAATCTCGTCAAAGTCGAAGGCACACCCTTGGCCGACACGGCAGACCTCGATCCGCTCGATTTCGTGCGTACCATCGCTGTTGCGCGCATCACCATGCCGACCGCGCGCGTGCGCCTCTCTGCGGGTCGCCAGCAGATGAGTGATGCCATCCAGGCGCTGTGCTTCTTGGCAGGCGCCAATTCCATCTTTTACGGCGACCAACTACTGACCACAGGTAACCCCGATGTGGAACGTGATCGTGCGTTGATGGATAAGCTTGGTATGTATCCATTCGCTGACAAGCACTAAAAGCGCCTCACCCAAATCAACTGAGGTCTCGATAGTTTTCCTCGCATGCCATTTTCAGAATTGCACAAGGAGTTGGCTGAGCGTGCGACGCAAGGCTTGTTGCGCTCACGCCGCACGCTGAGCACGCCGCAATCGCCGCACATCGTGGTGGATGGCAAGTCTTACCTCGCATTCTGTAGCAACGACTACCTCGGCCTAGCGAACCATCTGCAACTCGTCGCCGCATTACAGCAAGGCGCTGCGCAATGGGGCGTGGGTGCAGGTGCGGCACATCTGGTGAGTGGGCATTTCGAACCGCATCATCGCCTCGAACAACAGCTCGCCACCTTTGTCGGCAAACCATCCGCACTGCTCTTCTCGACGGGCTACATGGTCAACTTGGGTGTGGTGCAGGCTTTGGTGGGCAGGGGCGATACGGTCTTCGCGGACAAACTCAATCACGCCTCGCTCAATGATGCGATGACGCTGTCACGCGCCGAAGTGAAACGTTATCGGCATGGCGACATGGAACAACTCGCGAGGTCGCTAGAACAGACTAAGAGTGGACGCAAACTGATCATCACCGATGCCGTCTTCAGCATGGATGGCGACATCGCACCGTTGCGCGAGATGTTGGCATTGTGTGAACAGCACGATGCTTGGTTGTATGTGGATGACGCGCATGGCTTCGGTGTATTGGGTGAGCGGGGGCGCGGTTCGTTGGCACATTTTGGCATAGCCTCCGAGCGCATCATCTATATGGCGACATTGGGTAAGGCAGCTGGCGTGTCGGGTGCATTCGTCGCAGCAGAACAAGTGGTGATAGATACGCTCATCAATCACGCCAACAGCTATGTCTACACCACGGCGACACCCCCTGCTTTGTCGAGTGCCTTGTCGCAAAGTTTGGAGTTGATCGAGCAGGGCGATGAACGGCGCGCGCATCTGCAGCATTTGGTCGCAAGATTGCGTAGTGGTTTGGCAGAGTTGCCTTGGGAATTGATGACATCGGATACAGCTATCCAACCCTTACTCATTGGTGAAAATCAGCGCGCATTGGAATTGAGCGCTGCCCTGCGTGAGCGCGGCATCTGGGTCGCCGCCATCCGCCAGCCCACCGTGCCCCAAGGCACTGCGCGTCTGCGCATCACCTTGTCTGCGGCACATACCGAGGCCGATGTGGAAAGACTCATAGGAGCGTTACATGAGCTTGCATGTTGAGACGATAGGGAGTGGAGCACCTCTCGTACTTCTCCACGGGTGGGGTATGCATGGCGGTGTGTGGAGCGATGTTGCCCAACGTTTGGCCACCGACTTCGCTGTGCACAGTGTCGATCTTCCGGGATTCGGCGTTAGCGCCGCATTAGGCAAGACCGATCTAGATTTGCTGGTTAGCTCGCTGGCGGAGCATTTCATAGGACCAGTGAGCGTATGTGGCTGGTCCTTAGGAGGGCAGGTGGCGATGCATTGGGCGGTACGCGAACCGACCAAAGTGGACAAACTCATCGTGGTGACGAGCACGCCGTGCTTCACCAATCGAGAAGATTGGTCGTTCGGGTTGCCGAGCGAAGTATTGGAGAAGTTCGCTACCGAGTTGGAGCAGAACCATGCGGCGACCTTGCGTCGTTTCATCTCTCTACAATTGCGTGGCAGTGAGAACGAGCGCGAATTGCTCACCAAGTTGCGCGAGCAACTATTCAGTCGTGGCGAACCAGATATGAGCGCACTCCGTGGTGGCTTGGAGATATTGCGTGATGCGGATCAGCGCCTCGAAGTGGCGAGCATCGAACAGCAGACGCTGGTGATCGCAGGTCAACGCGACAAACTGACACCGCCTGAGGCATCGCACTATCTGGCGCAGGTCATTCCGAATGCAAGACTGGTCGAGATCGAAGGCGCAGCACATACGCCTTTCTTATCCCACCCAGAAGTTTTCATCGAACATGTAAAGAGTTTCCTCAATGAATGAATTCGAGATAGATAAGAAACAAGTGCGCCGTGCGTTCAGTCGTGCAGCGACCCAATACGATGCTGCCGCAGTGTTACAACGCGAAGTCTGTATCCGCATGTTGGAGAAGCTCGATTACATCTTGCTCAAGCCGGCACGTTTGCTGGATGTGGGCAGCGGTACGGGATGGGGGACGCGCCAACTCGGGGAGCGTTATCCTAAGGCGGACATCACCTCGCTCGATATCGCTATCGGCATGTTGCAAGTGTCACGTGGCACGTCGAGCTGGTGGAAGAAGTTGTTCACCACGCCGCGCGAGAATTATCTGTGTGCAGATGTCGAGGCTTTGCCCATCGCAAGCAATAGTGTCGAGATGGTGTGGTCGAATCTGGCGCTGCAATGGTGCAACGATCTGCCCGCGACCTTCGTCGATCTTAATCGCATCCTCAAGACGGAAGGCTTGCTGATGTTCTCGACCTTTGGCGTGGATACCTTGCACGAGTTGCGCGTCGCTTTCGATGGTGTGGACGATTACAACCATGTGAATCGTTTCGCCGACATGCACGACATCGGCGACATGCTGGTGGCCGCAGGGTTCGCCGACCCGGTGATGGAGATGGAGAAGCTGACACTCACCTACGACGACGTGCGTGCCGTGATGCAAGACCTGAAGAGTATCGGCGCGAACAATGCGACCGCAGGCCGTGCCACCGGCATGATGGGAAAGGCTACTTGGCAACGCATCACACAGAACTACGAGAAACTGCGCCGTGATGGTAAATTGCCGGCTACTTTCGAGATCATCTACGGCCACGCATGGAAACCTGCGCCCAAAGTGATCCAAGACGGACGCGCCATCATCAAAACGGATTTCAAGTTATGAGCTATTTTGTGACAGGGACAGATACGGGGGTGGGCAAGACGCTCGTCAGCTGTGCGCTGTTACATGCATTTGCTGCGCAGGGTAAGCGCGTGGTCGGATTCAAACCGGTAGCAGCAGGTTGTGATGAGGATGACCATAACGAAGATGCTAACCAACTGCGCGATGCCAGTACAGTGCGTGCGTCCTATGGTCAGATCAATCCCTATTGCTTCCCTCATCCCATTGCGCCGCATCTGTCCGCTCGTCATGCGGGTTCGCGTATCGACTTCTCTCGCATCTTCGCTTCCTACGATGAATTGGCAGGTCAATCTGATGAAGTCATCGTCGAAGGTGTCGGCGGCTTCTGCGTTCCATTGAACGAGAAACAAGACAGTGTCGATCTGACCAAGCAATTGGACATCCCCGTCATCTTGGTCGTAGGTATGCGCTTGGGTTGCCTCAATCATGCATTGCTGACGATGCGCGTCATCGCGGAGGCGCAGATCGAATGTGCGGGTTGGGTCGCCAGCGTACTGGATGCCAATATGCCGGCGTTACAAGAGAACATCGACACTTTGCGTGAGCGCATCCAAGCGCCGCTGCTGGGTGTCATCCCGTTCCAATCAAAAACAGATGCACGCGTAGCCGCTACACATCTGGATATCTCTTCTCTTGTGGAACTAGAAGCTGATGTCTGAGTTCAGCATCTTTGCCGTGTTCTTGGTCGGCCTGCTCGGCGGTGTGCACTGCCTCGGCATGTGCGGCAGCATCGTCGGTGTCTTCACCACACAAGTTCCAAAAGGAACTACGCGTTGGCCATTCCATCTGGCTTACAGTAGTGGACGTATCGCCAGTTACGCGGTGGCAGGTGCATTGGTCGGTGCTATCGGACAGGCGGGCATGGTGATGCGGGATGCGCTGCCTATCCAACACATCTTATTCGCGCTCTCCAGCGTCATGCTCATTTTGTTGGGACTCTATCTTGCGGGATTGTGGGGGGCGGTACGCCGCTTGGAGCAGATGGGCGCAGGTCTGTGGAAACATCTGCAGCCTTTCACCGCCAAGCTGTTGCCAGTGAACAGCGTGCCGCGTGCGCTGGGACTGGGTGCGTTGTGGGGATGGTTGCCCTGTGGTCTGGTGTACAGCGTCCTCATCACCTCCTTGGCGAGCGGAAGTGCTACGCAGGGCGCACTCATCATGGCAGCCTTAGGATTGGGTACACTGCCGAACTTGCTAGCGATAGGGTTGTTCTGGGAGAGCATCAAAGGCTGGGTGCAGTCGCCGCAAGTGAGGTTGGTGGCGGGCGGGATGGTGATGGCTTTCGGTGTATATGGTCTATACAAAGTGGGTTACACCTTTGCGGTTCACGGTTGGTCAGGAGCGTGTCATGTGGCTGCGTAAATTGTTCGTTTTGTCGTTGGGTCTATCCTTGGTTGCCTGTGGCGAACCCAAGTTGCCTTCGCCCTTCAAGGCGAGTGATGTGACCTCCAAATATGCACAAGCCGATTTTCATCTTTTCGATGCGACAGGTAAGCCGCGCAGCTTGGCGGATTATCGAGGCAAGGTAGTCGCGATCTTCTTTGGTTACACCCATTGTCCTGATGTATGCCCGACGACGATGGCGGACATGGCGACTGTGATGGACAAGTTGGGTCAGGATGCGGGAAAGGTGCAAGTGTTGTTCGTGACGGTGGATCCTGAGCGTGATACGCGCGAACTGCTGGCGCAATATCCGCCCGCTTTCTATCCGACCTTCATCGGCTTGTCAGGAGATGCAGTAGCGACGAAACAGGCGGCCAAAGCCTTTGGCATCATCTATCAGAAACAGCCCACCAAAAGTGGTAGCTACACCGTGGATCACTCTGCGGGTACCTATCTGATCTCTCCCTCGGGTAAGACTGTGTTGCTGTCGCCCTTTGCTCAGCGTCCAGAGCTGTTGTTGCAAGATATTCGGTTGCTATTGGCTTTGAAATGACCTCACTGCGAAACATCTGGCACTTCGATATCGACGAGACGAATCTGCCAGTTCGCCGCGAACAGGTACGCGCACGGATAGCGGTGTATCCCACCATGATCGGCAGTCAGATGATGGTGGCGGTATTGCTGGTTTGGATGATGTGGGAGGTGGTGGCACACGACACACTGCTGGGCTGGCTAGCGCTGGTCTACGCTATCCATCTGTTCGAGTTAGTCGTCTGGTGGCGCGCCAAGGATAGCGTCGATGATGTGAGCAGTTGTCGTAGATGGGATGTGCGTTTCAAATTCCAAACTGGCCTTGCGGCGGCGGCATGGGGGTTGGGTTGGATCGTGATGTTCATTCCCGCAGATCTCGGTTATCAAGCGCTGCTGATCTGCGTGGCGATGGGGATGTCAGCGGGTGCCGTCACCATCAATCCTATCTATCGTCCGGCCTTGTTCATCTATCTGGGCGTATTGCTGTCACCGCTCATCGTACGCGTTGCGATGGAAGGTGACGTTACGCACTGGATATTGGCGTTCATGCTGCTCACTTACGTGGGCTTCCTGTTGGATTCGGGCATCAAGTTGATGTTCACCTTCGAGACTTCGTTGCGGCAGCGCTTCGAGAAAGAATCTTTGTTGCATGAGTTGCGCGTGCGCGAGGAAGAGATCGCGATAGCGTTGAAGGCTGCCGAACAAGCCAATCGCGCTAAATCCAAGTTCCTTGCAACGGCCAGTCATGATCTGCGCCAACCCTTGCAAGCATTGCGACTTTTCACAGAGGCGCTACAGGATGTCGCAAAAGAGCCAGAGAGTCAGCGCTTGGCAGGGCAGATAGGTAAATCAGTGAATGCATTGGTGGATATGTTCGACGACCTGCTCGATGTGTCACGTCTCGATGCGGGCATCATCCAACCACGCTTGCAGCATTTTGAGTTATTCGATCTGTTCGACCGCTTGTATGTGGATTTCGAACCATTGGCCAAGGCAAAAGGATTGACGCTCGAGCTTCCATGTTGCAATGGGAGTGGTATGGACAGCCCACAGTGCAATGCTGTCGTCTACAGCGACCCATTCTTGTTGGAACGAATGATGCGCAACCTTATTTCCAATGCCATTCGTTATACCGATAAAGGTATGGTCGAAGTGAAATGTCAGTGCTTGCCAGAGGTGGTGGAGATCTGCGTGCAAGATACCGGGATCGGTATCCGCCCCGAAGTGTTGCCGCATATCTTTGAAGAGTATTACCAAGTGGACAACCCCCATCGTGACCGCCGCAAAGGCTTGGGTTTGGGCTTGGCAATCGTGCGCCGTGTGGAAGAGTTATTGGGCTATCGGGTCGATGTGGAATCCGTGCCAGAGCAGGGATCCAGCTTCAAGTTCTCAGTGAAGAATGGAGATGCCGCCGTGTTGGCACGTCCTTACGTCATCACCCAATCGCGTCAAGATGTCAGCAACAAGGCCATCGCTTTCGTCGAAGACGATGCGGACATCCGCGAATTCACTGTCGAGATCATGCAGGAGTGGGGTTGCCGTGTCTTCGCTGGGGAAAGTGGCGCTGTCGTGCTGCGTTTGTTGGATACGGCCGCCCTTAGGCCCGATCTGTTGGTCTGCGATTTCCGCTTGCCAGATAAGGAGACAGCGCTTGATGTGATGCGTGAGATGCGCGACTATTGGGGCGATTTGCCTGTACTGATTGTCACGGGAGATACAGGGGCAGAGACCTTGCAGGCCATCCAGCAGAGTGGCGCCAGCCTGTTACATAAGCCCATCGCCCCGACCCGCCTGCGCTCCATGATGTTCCTAGCCATGCAGGGGGCGAGTAAGTCGCAGTGAATGGTATGATGTACGTGTTGTGATCTGGGAGGATTGAATGAAAATCAAAGTACTGCTGGTGGATGATCACGCGTTGTTCCGTGACGGGATGCGCTACGTCTTGCAGCAGCTCGCTGATGAGGTTGAGATACTAGATACCGGCAATTTCAGCGAAGCCTTGAAGCTTGCTCAAGAGCATGCTGATATCGATCTCGCTTTGCTCGACCTGAACATGCCAGACAGCGAAGGCGTACCTTCCTTGCAACACTTCCATCAGCGTTTCCCTGAGATTCCACTCGTCATCGTCTCGGGTTCGGATCAGCGCGACGATATCGAGAACGTGATGAACCTAGGCGCGATGGGTTTCATCTCCAAGATGTCGGCTAGCAAAGTGATGTTGTCTGCCTTGCGTATCGTGTTGGATGGCGGCGTGTACGTACCACCGCAATTGCTGCAACAAGCCGTGGCGAAGTTGGAAGTGGGGCAAGCGCTCTCTGACAAACGCAGTCAGCGTGCCAGCAAGTACGGACTCACCCCGCGTCAATCAGAGGTATTGCAGTTGATGGGCGAGGGGCTCAGCAACAAAGACATCTCCAAACAACTCGATCTGGCCGAAGGCACCGTCAAGATCCACGTCGCCGCCATCTATCAGGCATTGCATGTGGGTACGCGCTTGGATGCGGTCACCGCAGCGCGTCGTTTCGGCTTCATCGCCGATGGTGCTGAAGCGCCAGAATCGTCCAAGGACGCTTGATGGCACTGCACGACGCTCCGCGCGCTCCTCTTCCCGAAAGATTGCTTGCATTGTTGCGTGAATCACGCTGGTTGTTGTTGGTCGCTGTTGCACTCTATCTACTTCTCATCCTGTTCGGTTTCGACCGTAACGACCCTTCGTGGTCGCATACGGCGACGTCGGCCATCACCAGCAATCCTGGCGGTGTGCTGGGTGCTTGGTTGTCCGATGTGTTGCTCTATCTGTTCGGTTTCTCTGCGTGGTGGCTGGTCGTGCTGATGTTGCAGCGCGTGTGGGCGAGCTATCGCCGTATGCGTTCAGACAGTCTGTTCGATCAACGCGCTTTGTGGGTCTCGTTGTCGGGATTCTTCGTATTGCTCTTTGCGAGTAGCACATTGGAAGCATTGCGCCTCTACACATGGTCGGTCGAGCTGCCCTTGGTGCCCGGCGGTATGTTGGGGGCGATATTGGGTGGCGCGCTTTCTCACGCTATCGGTTTCACTGGTGCGACCTTGTTGTTGCTGTCGTTGATGGCGGTGAGCTTCAGTCTGTTCACCGGGTTGTCGTGGCTGCGCTTCATCGATTGGTTGGGCGCCACGCTAGAGACTGCCTACGTGTGGGCACGCAATGCTTGGCAGACACGTCAAGACAAACGCATAGGCGCACAAGCCATGCAAGAGCGTGATGCCATCGTGGAAGAAGAGAAGAAGCGCGTAGAGGATCATCAGCCCATCTACATCGAGATGCCCGTCGTCGAGGTGCAGAAGTCCACTCGCGTGGAAAAAGAAAAACAAGTCTCCCTGTTTGCCGACATGCCGGACTCGCCTTTGCCCCCTTTGCATCTGTTGGATGAAGCGACACAGCAGGTGGAACTGGTCAGTGCGGAGACACTCGAGTTCACCTCGCGACTCATCGAACGCAAGCTCAAAGATTTCGGCGTGAACGTGAAAGTGGTGGGCGCTTATCCCGGCCCCGTCATCACCCGTTACGAGATCGATCCCGATGTGGGTGTGAAGGGTAGCCAGATCACCAACCTCGTGCGCGACTTGGCTCGCGCATTGTCAGTCGTCAGCATCCGTTTGGTCGAGACCATTCCGGGCAAGAGTTACATGGCTTTGGAGTTGCCTAACCCGAAACGCCAGATGGTGCACCTCTCCGAGATATTAGGTTCCAAAGTGTATGCCGATATGCATTCACCGCTCACCATGGCGATGGGTAAAGACATCTCCGGCAAGCCCATCGTGGCTGACCTAGGCAAGATGCCGCACGTATTGGTGGCAGGTACGACGGGTTCGGGTAAGTCCGTGGGCATCAATGCCATGATCCTGAGCATTCTCTACAAATCCACGCCACAAGAAGTGCGCTTGTTGCTCATCGATCCCAAGATGCTCGAGCTCTCCGTTTATGAAGGCATCCCCCATTTGTTGGCTCCCGTGGTCACCGACATGCGCCAAGCTGCATCGGGGCTTAACTGGTGTGTGCAAGAGATGGACAAGCGTTACAAGCTGATGTCGTCCCTCGGCGTGCGCAACATCGCGGGCTACAACCAGCAAGTACGCGATGCGATCAAGGCAGGCGCACCGCTGACCAATCCGTTCACACTCACACCTGAGAATCCAGAAGCCTTGGAGGAGCTGCCCTTCATCGTCGTGTTCATCGACGAGTTGGCCGACCTGATGATGGTGGTGGGTAAGAAAGTGGAAGAACTCATCGCACGTCTAGCGCAGAAGGCGCGCGCATCGGGTATCCATCTGGTGCTGGCGACACAACGTCCTTCCGTGGACGTCATCACGGGTCTCATCAAAGCCAACGTGCCGACACGTGTCGCATTCCAAGTGTCGAGCAAGATCGACTCACGTACCATCCTCGACCAGATGGGTGCGGAAGCCTTGTTAGGGCAAGGCGACATG
>JBGSWB010000013.1:0-5310 GCA_041752675.1 Sideroxydans sp.
TCTGGTATCGTTCTTCTCGGGTGAGGTGTGTGTAGTTCATTTGTGTAATTTCGACTGGCCGGTCAAAAAGCGCGGATGCTACCGCATCCCGCCCACCTGACCAGCGTTACTCAAAATTGCACTTCATCCTAGAATTCGCCTAAACCAATCAAAGTGGCGGTATGTTTTTTACACCTTAACTAGGACATACCAGCCGCTTGATTTGCCGGAATCAGGGTGCCAAAAAATAAAAGGCCAACAGGCTGTGGCCCTTTCGCATGCCGGGCAATCCCTAAAACCACCAAAGCTGATAATGTTCTATAGTCGCTAGGTAGCCCTAAAAGATATTTTGGTTTGATCATGGAGAGCACTAGTTCAGCGAAGCTTTTCAGCGTAGCGTTGACTATGCCTACTTGCTAGGTTGGAAAAATACAGCGAATGGCAGTTAGTACAGTTAAATCATCTTCAATTTCTTTGCTGCATCAATCACGAATCTTTTTTCTATCTCTCCATATTCAAATCCAACCCGTTTCCCCCAAAATAGATTTTGCTCCTTGGGAATTAGTATTTTTGCGACGTTGTGAAATTCTGCTTCATCACGATTTTCTTTTCTAGTTGCAAGAACCGTGTAATCTCGCTCTTTGTACCAATCCCACCACTCGTCCCCTTGCCAATTTTGTTGGACTAGTTCTGTCATGGTTTTTCGTCTGTGATAGATATGGGCACGTTCCAATCCTTTGGGTTTTTTGAAATCGTTTTCAACGAATAGTTGAATTGCCGCATGCGTGATTTGTATTGGTTGCCAAGCGGCCCCTGCACCTAAACTCAGCAGGTTGGAGAGAAGTGTAAATTTCTGTTTCTCTGTGAACTCCTTTGAATTCTTGATAAGTGAGACGCCGCTGCAAATATACTCTTTGAGTTCAATAGGGATATCTTTCGGAATCATCATTGTCCTTTCAATGTGAGTGGGCTAAACCGTACAAATCAATCGTTGTATCAAACGATCAAAAGGTAATTAAGGCCGCTAAATCGATTCGTCTCACGCCCGAAGAAATGTATGCTACGTGCTGGATGCGGCAGTTCAAATCTCACCGTACCAAATAATCCCCCACCACCCCCGCAAATACCGCCGCCCCGATCCAGTTGTTGTGCAAGAAAGCCGCGAAGCATTTGTCGCGGCTTCTTTCTTTGATGAGCGAGTAGTGATGCCACGCGATACCTTCGGCGACGATGAGGCCGACGAAGTAGAGTTGCCCTAGGTCGGCCATCAATCCCGCTACCGCCAGCAACAGCAAGGTGAGGTGGTAGCAGACCATCACGGCGATGACATCGTATTTGCCGAAGAACAAGGCGGAGGAATGGATGTCGAGATGGATGTCGTCGTCTCTATCCACCATCGCATATTCGGTGTCATACGCGATTGCCCAAAACACGTTGGCGAGTAGCAGCACCCACGCTACTGGTGGTACGTGGCCGAGCGTGGCGGCGAACGCCATGGGGATGCCGAAACCGAAAGCGATGCCGAGGTAGGCTTGCGGGATAGCGAAGAAGCGTTTGGTGAAGGGATAACTTGCGGCGAGGAACACGGCGGGGAAGGCCAACAGCCACGTGAGCGGATTGAGCGGCAGGATGAGCGTGAAGGCTGCCAGTGCCAACACGATGGCAAGCCACAAGGTCTCGCGTTCAGTCACTTTACCGCTGGTGAGCGGGCGGTCTTGTGTGCGCTTCACATGCTTGTCGATGTGGCGGTCGGCATAGTCGTTCACCGCGCATCCGGCGGAGCGCATCAACACCGTGCCGAGCGTGAAGATGACGAGCACGAGCCACGAAGGATGCCCCTTACTTGCGATCCACACCGCCCACAGCGTCGGCCATAGCAACAGCAAGATGCCGATGGGGCGATGCAGGCGGGTGAGTTGGATGTAGAGGTGGAGACGTTCGGCGATTTTCATGGAGAGGATTTTAACCCGCACCGTCATTCCGGCGAAGGCCGGAATCCAGCGCTCTTATTAATAATGCAGTTGGCGTTGTTGTGCTCCGCACAATATATTTTTTAAACTGGATTCCGGCCTTCGCCGGAATGACGGGACTCATTTGAGTTGTAGTATCTCCGGCAGGAACACTTCCGTCACCAACAGCGGCGCACCATGCAGCGTGAACAGCGAGCGGCGCGCCCACAGGGTGTCGGGTGCGGCCCCCAAGGTTTGTGCGGCGCTGCGATAGAGCGGATGGTGCGAACGCAGTGCTTTGAATCGCAACGGCTGACGTATCACCAGTGGATGGGTGAACAGCAAAGAACCAAGTGAGCGATTGCCCAATCCGCTCATCGCTTTCCATGCGCCGCGCAGATGTTCGCAGGCAGTGGTGCTGTGAGCGAACACCACAGGTTCGCCATCGGCAATCAGGAACACTTCACGCGAGTAGGCGAAGTGATGCGGTGCGATGCCGAGTATCGTGGCTTCGTCGAATGCGATACGCGCCAAGCCGCTGCGTACAGGTTTTACGGAAAACTTTTCGCAACGCTGTTGGATACGCTGGGTGAGTGATCCGTGGTCATGCAGCCACGGGCGCAATGCGGCATCGCAGCCTGAGGTCATGCCGTTCCAAAAGCTATCTCTAATAAATGAAGACATTCATTTTTCCAATTGACCGTTCGTGGTGAGTAGGCCGAAGGCCATATCGAACCATCCGATGTGGAACACAGCGGAGCCCCTCGATACACCGCGCGTTGCGCGGCACTCGGGATGAACGGTGCGGGTCAGACTTGCAAGAAGTCATGTTTGTTCGCCATCCATCTGTGTAAGTGCGCGCGCGCCACATCGGGTGCGTCGCGTAGCAGTTCGTCTGCGCTGAGTCGTGCCTGTTCCAGCAGGTCTTCATCTTCTGTCAGGTCGGCGAAGCGCAACATCGCTACGCCGCTTTGCCGTGCGCCCAGCAGTTCGCCGGGGCCGCGTAATTGTAAGTCTTGTTGCGCGATGACGAAGCCATCGGTGTTCTCGTAGATGACCTTCAAGCGTTCCCGCGCCAACTCGGAAAGTGGTTGCATGAACAACAGCACGCACATGCTCTCCGCTGCACCGCGACCCACACGGCCGCGCAGTTGATGCAGTTGCGCCAGTCCCATGCGTTCGGCATGATCGATCACCATCAGGCTGGCGTTGGGCACGTCCACCCCCACTTCGATGACTGTGGTGGCGACCAGCAGGTGCAACTCCCCCGCCTTGAAGGCGGCCATCACGGCGGCTTTTTCCGCAGAGGGCAAGCGACCATGTGCCAAGCCAACTTTCAACTCGGGGAGTGCTTCGGTCAGTTGTTGATGTGTCTCGATGGCGTTTTGCAACTCCACTTCCAGCGCGTCGGATTCCTCGATGAGCGGACACACCCAATACGCCTGACGACCAGCCAAGCACGCGGCACGCACACGCTCGAACACTTCGTCGCGGCGCGCATCACTCACCAACTTGGTGACGATGGGCGTACGTCCGGGAGGTAGTTCGTCGATGACGGATACGTCGAGGTCGGCGTAGTAACTCATCGCCAAGGTGCGCGGGATGGGAGTGGCGCTCATCATGAGTTGATGCGGTTCGTCGCCTTTGTTGCGCAAGGACAGGCGCTGCTGCACCCCGAACTTGTGTTGTTCATCCACGATGACGAGGCCGAGCTTGTTGAACTCGACCGAGGCTTGGAATAGCGCATGCGTGCCGATGGCGAGCAAGGTGTCTCCAGTGGCGATGCGCTCTGCGGCGGCGGTCTTCTCTTTCTTCTTCAAACTACCCGAGAGCCATACAGGCGTGATGCCGAGCGGGACGAGCCACTCGCTCAACTTGAGGTAATGCTGTTCAGCGAGGATCTCGGTGGGTGCCATGAAGGCGACCTGATAGCCGTTCTCGATGGCTTGCAGCGCGGTGAGTGCGGCGACGATGGTCTTGCCGCTGCCCACATCGCCTAACAGCAGGCGCTGCATCGGGTGGGCTTGCGTGAGGTCGTGCGCGATCTCCTGCCACACTTTCTGTTGCGCGCCCGTGAGCTTGAAGGGCAACTTCTTCAATAAGGCGGAGGTCATCTTCTGATGTGGCGGCAATGCAGGCGAGATGCGTTTGCTGCGTTCGCGGTGATGCACGCGCATGGAGAGTTGTTGCGCTAACAGCTCATCGAACTTGATGCGCCGCCACGCATCGTGGTTGTGCTCTTCCAATTCAGTCGCTGAGACATCGGCTTCAGGGTTGTGCAACAGACGCAGGCTGTCGCCGAAGTCGGCGAGCTTCAATTTCTTCAGCAGCGGCGCAGGTAAGGTGTCGGTGAGTGGGATGGTCTCCAGCGCATTGTTGATGAGCTTGCGCAACACGGGCTGCGCCAGTCCTGCCGTAGTCGGATAGATGGGCGTGAGGCTTTGCTGCAAGGGCGTGTCGTCATCTGCCGCGCGACATTTTGGGTGCACCATCTCCAAGCCGAAATAACCCATGCGCACCTCGCCGATGGCGCGTATCTGTTTGCCCACAGCGAGTTGTTTCTGTTGGCTGGGATAGAAATTGAGGAAGCGCAGCGTCAGTTCTTCATGGCCTTCCATCAGTCGGCACACCAAGCTGCGACGCGGGCGGAACATCACCTCGCTGTGCGTGATGACGCCCTGCACCTGCACCGTCATCCCCGGCTGCGCATCTGCGATGGGCGTGAGATGTGTCTCGTCCTCGTAACGTAAGGGCAGATGCAACAACAGATCGGCACGATGATGGATGCCGAGCTTGGCGAGTTTCGCCAGCGTGGTGGGGGAGATTTTGGAGGGTGTAGCCAATGCAGCCAGTTTCTAGTTCGCCAACTTGGCGAAGCGAGTGTCCGCCATGCGCAAACGGTCTGCCATCACGCGCAGGAAGGCTTGGTTGAAATGCAGTTGGCAGTGGTCGGAAAGCTGCCCCAGTAGTTTGGGGGCGATACGCAATACGGTGACTTCGGTGCTGGCAGTGACGGTGGCGGAGCGCGGCACGACTTTGCCGCTGATGTAGGACATCTCGCCGAAGCAGTCATCGCGACTGATGAGGTTGAGTAGCTTGCCACCTTTGGTGACGTTCACGCTGCCTTCGATCATGATGTAGAAATCGTCGCCCATCTCGTCTTCACGCATCATCACGGTCTGCACAGGCTGTTTCTGCCAGCTGCCGACGCGCAATATCTCCCACAGTTCGGTATCGGTGAAATCCTTGAACAGCGTCATCTCGCGTAGCGCAGTGAATTTCTCAGTCTGGTTGGTCTCGACATCGGTCTGCTCGAAACGTCCGAGGGCGGCGAGGTCGCTGCCGAAGTCTTTCCAATTCGCATAGCGTTGCGACTTCTCTT
>JBGSWB010000014.1:0-4081 GCA_041752675.1 Sideroxydans sp.
AATCACCCGCTGCGAGCGACGAGCGCCCCGCAGGGAAACTCAAATGGATCACGTTACGAGCAGGGATGCCACGCGCTTTTTGGTAATACTCCCCCACTTGTTTTGACAGCGGATCAGCATCTGTTTAACACTACAGCAGCCATCGGTTCTTCCCTGAACTTCTGGTATCTGACACCATCCAGCGGATTGTCTGCTTCCAAGGCTTCTGTTGCCCAATTCAACGGCGGCGCAACAGCTGCGACTTGGACACTGGATGCAGCAGGTAATCTGACCTTCGCAAACGGCGCACCAGCAGTTGCTCCAGTACCAGAGCCACATGAGTGGTTGTTGATGTTGAGCGGCTTGGCTCTCATCGGCTTCATCGCAACACGCCGCAAAGACGAAGGCAGCATGACTTTTGCCTAAGTTTTGTTAATAGCACCCCCGCTACCTAGCGGGGGTGTGCAAGTGAACAGTTACTAATCTATGTAGCGCCCTTAATCAAACTGGAGAATACAAATGAAATTGAAAGCTATCGTAGCATCTTGCGCCTTGGCCTTTGCTGGCAACGCCGCAGCTTTGGCACCATCCACTACACCTGACGTGACCTTGTTCGTGTCTGGTTCTTCCGCTCTGTACACCATGATCGGTCAAGTAGCGACCAACATGATGGAAGTTGGCACCATCGACGAATTCTGGGACGGTACTGCTGCTGCTGCTGCTGGTAAGAGCCACCGTGCTTACTCTGGCCGTGCTAGTGCAGCCGCCATCGCTCTCTACCCTTCTTTGGAAACAGCACCTGGCTCCGGCGTCGGCAAGAACATCCTGCTGATCGATCGCTCCGCTGGCGGCTCCATCCAAGGCGTGAACCCAGTTGCGTTGTCGCAATCTATCGCCAGCCTCGACTTGACTACCTGCGTGATGCCAACCACAGCTAAGATCAACTCTGCAACCGGTCTGTCTGTATGGTCTTGCACCGGCACAACAAACCGTATCCCTGACGCAGGTATCTCTGACGTAGAGCCAGCAGTTCTGGAAGCGCCTGTCAACATCGGTACCGCTACTCCGATCTCAGCTGCTCAACTGGCTTCTTTGCAAGTTGCAGGCGTGTTGGGCGTTGTGATGGGCATCCCCGTCACCAGCAATGCTCCTGTTTCCTTGCAGAATCTGAGCAAGGCACAAGTCGCTGGTTTGATGGGCGGTTCCATTCAAGATTGGAGCCTGATCGATCCAACAATCGTTGCTGGTTCAAATTCCGTCGTTGTGTGCCGCCGTGTTTCCGGTTCTGGTACTCAAGCTTCGATCAATGCCTCCATCTTCGGCAATCCATGTATGACCTCTCCATCGGCTCCAGCTGACTACACTGCTACGTCTGCACCTTTGGGCTCAGCAACTCCAGTTGCTCCAGGTAGCTATGTTGTGATCGAAAACAGCTCGGGTGGTTTCGTACAGTCTTGCTTGGGTTATGCCAAGAACGGTACACCAGTTGGTCAAGCGATCAACGTGAAGTCTGGTGCACTGGTTGCAGCTGGCACAGCTAACTCCGTCGTATTGGCAGGTGGCGACTACGGTATCGGTCTGTTGGGTCTGGATTCAGGAACCACTGCTAACTACAACTTCGCGGCTATCAACGGCGCGGCTGCAACGATGGAAAACGCCGCTTCTGGCGCGTACGACATCATGGTTGAAGCGACCTTCAATCACCGTGGTGACTTGGTGGGAGACCAAGCTGACATGTTCGCACTGTTCGCACTGTACTCTGGCGACCCTGCGATCTTGGGTACCGCTGGTGCAGGTGGCACTCCAGTACCAGGCGTAGCTGCATTGACTGAGAATGGTTGGTACTCTCCAGTGTTCGACGCAGCGCTGCCAGTTATGCGCGTGGGTAACTTCGGCAACACATGCCAACCTCTGCAACTGTTGCAATAATCGTTTCACGTTTTAAGCCTCAGAACACCCCGGCGCAATGCCGGGGTTTTTCTTTTGGGGGCGTGAAAAGTAGTGTGAAAACTGTCCTTCAGGACAAATCTCTGAAAGATAGGTTTGACGTGGACTAGCTCGGAAAATAGTGTGGAAAACCAACTCGCAGGCGGGGGAGATTATTCCTGTGCTTGAGTTGCCGCTTCAGGATAAAGCTCTGGTAAAAGGAACTGCAATGCATCGAGCGGAAATGCGATTTGAACTGGCGCGGTGTGTCCTTCGCTGACTACCAACCCGGTCTCGATAAGTTTGGATAACAGCGATCGCGCCGTACGTTCACCCAGTCCGGTCATTTGCTGGAATTCGCCTCGTGCCATAGGACCGGCGAGGAACATGTGGAAGAGAGGAACAATGGCTTCTTCACGTATTCCCTTGTCGAACTGAGAACGAAAGATCACCAACGCCGAGATGCGCGCCTTCATTTCGTCCAGACTCAGCATCTTGGTCATGAAGCTCACTTGGTCCTCTGCAATGGCAATGAACCATTCACACCATTCCCGTAACATCTTCTCGCTCAGGTTTCCGCGCCCGTCCAAATCTCCTTGGCGATGATCATCAGCCGCATGGAGTTTGGCGTAATAGGTATCGCGGTTTCGCGCGAGGCCACGGCTCATAGACCACAGACCAGCACTGATAGACCAAAGGGCGCAATGGGTTTGTAAGCGCACGGCACGTCCGTTGCCATCATAGAAAGGGTGAACCCACGCCGCCCTGTGATGTGCGGAGGCCATTCTGATCAGAATGTCGTCCAGTGACTGGTCGCGCAAATACACTTCATCCATCCTCGCGAGGAAGTCTGGCACGGAAGACCATAGTGGCGGCTCATGACGACCTATGGCCACCTGATCTGTCCGCAAGAATCCAGGCTTGACGACGATGCCATCAACCGTGGTTCGGTCTGCGGTGGACAGACGCTCATAAAGCTCTTTATGTGCCTGCACTAGAAACGCCGAACTCAATGCGCGCTCACCTCCAGCGGCCAGTTGTTCCAAAACGCGCTCAGCATCAATATGCGCTAGCGCCAAGCGCTGTAGTTGTGCAACGTCGGGTTTGTCTGAAAAGTCCTTGCGCAAAGCCCGTGCAATGTTCAGCGGATGAGTGCTCTGTCCCTCGATCCGGTTGGAATAATAGGAGTTCATTGCCCTGACCAATTCGCGCAGACTTGCGATAGTCGTCGGATGTGCTCTGCTAGTCAGTTGGAATGACTTTTCCACGACAGTACGCGTGCGCGCACGCAGGTCGTCCAAATGCTGCTGAGGCAGCAAGGGTTCGAACTGACTCGGATGTGTATATTGCTCGATTGCTTGAGGTTTTTTGCTTAACATAATTGCCGGTTTAGTTGCCAGATAAACAAATAATAAATCCCTTGTAAATCAATTTATAACGTATCAACCAGTTCGTCAATACGAAAATATTATGCCGGTCATGATGCCTGTGTTTTTGACAGTTTCCACACTGTTATCCGAAGAGCCATATTTTTTACTAATCAGATGGACATTGAATCGTGGCAGCCTTTCTCAAAATTAAACTAAGCGAAACAAATCATTCAAGCGTTTGCAATAAGCGTCATTCATATTGCGTCGGGTAGTTTTTATGAAAGGAGAATGCATATGACCGAACAACAAAGTGATGACTTTTACATCCCTGCGTTTCTTTTGGCCTTACCGCCTAAAGCAGACAGCAATGGGCGTGATACGGTTGAGGTGGAAGATTTCCTCAAGAACATCGAAGGTTGGTCGGAATGTATTCCGCCCGATGAGAACGATGAGTGGATCTGAGGCTTCCTAAGCTTGGTATCCTGTTTTGAGTGCATCAGTCATTCCGTCTTGAAGAAGTGCTGGGGTAAGGAAATCGTATGAGCGACAAGATATTCAATGTATTGTTTTTGTGTAGTAGGAATTCAGATAGAAGCATCATGGCTGAGGCGGTCCTCGATCATGTGGGCAAAGGCCGCTTCCGCGCCTTTAGTGCGGGCAACCAGCCCGCAGCACAGGTGGATCCTTTGGTGATCGAGCTGATTCAACGAGTCAAGCTGAAGGTCGATGGTCTGCGCAGCAAAGATTGGAATGAGTTCGCAGCCGAGGGCGCGCCGTCTATCGATTTTGTATTTTCACTGTGCAAG
>JBGSWB010000015.1:0-5113 GCA_041752675.1 Sideroxydans sp.
GTGGCTTTGCGCAAAGGTTCATTGGTGGTCAACTCATCACAAGGCGGCGGTAGCAAAGACACTTGGATCGTGGAGGACGCATCATGCTAGCCCGCGCCGCAGAGAATCTGTACTGGATGGCCCGATATCTGGAACGTGCCGAGAACACCGCACGCCTCATCAACAGCACCACCGATGTGCTGCTGGACTTGCCGCATGGAGCGACATTGGGTTGGGATACGCTGATCAAAGTCGCCGGCTTGGATGAATCGTTCAGCAAGCTGTACAAGACCGCCAACGAAGATTCCATCATGCGCTTCATGATCGAGGACGAGCGTAATCCCAGCTCCATCTTGTCGTGTGTGAAATATGCGAGAGAGAACACACGCACTCTACGTGAGTTGTTGCCTGAAGAATTGTGGGAACGCATCAACAGTCTGTACCTGTATCTGAAAGACAATGCCAGCCACACCTTGAGCAGTCGGCGTGAACGCTATATCGTGTTGCAGAACGTAGTCGCGCAACGACATGCCGTCGTCGGTTTGATCTCAGGTGTGATGGCGCATGATCTGGCCTATCAATTCATCCGTCTCGGTCGCAACATCGAGCGCGCTGATATGACCACACGTATCCTCGACATCAACTTCGCCGTTTCCATCCCCAAAGACATGCCGCTGTATGAAGTGAGCGTGGAGCGTCTATGGATGAGCACACTCAAAGCCCTATCCGCGTACCAAACATATCGTCGCCTCAAGGCCGTGAATGTCACTGGTGCAGGGGTGATCGAGTTCCTTGTCAACGACGAGCGCTTCCCGCGTAGCTTGGAGTATTGCTTGAAAGAAGCAGAGTCTTGTTTGCAAGCGATGCCGTTCGGTGGCGTGGTGTTGAGTAGCGTGCAGTCTGCTCGCATGAACTTGCAGCGATTGAATGCGAGCGACTTGGATTCGGGTGAGTTACACGAGTTGCTGGATGTGACGCAAAAAGAATTGGGGCTGATCAATAGCGCCCTCGCCACACAATATTTCCACGCATACGATGATCCGAGCAAGACATCCGCCGTGCAGACCCAACAACAAGCTTAGATATCGACCATGACATATTGCCTAGCCATCAACACCAACGAGGGGTTGGTATTCTGTTCGGACTCTCGCACCAACGCGGGATTCGACAATGTATCGACCTATACCAAGATGCACTCTTTCGTCTGGCCACAAGATCGATTCATCGTCTTATTGTCGGCCGGCAATCTGGCCACGACACAGTCGGTGGTCAAGCGCATCAATGCAGACCTCGAGATGTCGCTCCTACCCAATCTGCTGTCAGTCACCAATATGCACGAGGCGGCAGACTATGTGGCCTCGGTGAGTACCGAGGTGCAGAAACAGCAATCGATACGCGATAGCTCGGGTAGCACTTACGAAGCCACGTTCATCTTGGGCGGACAGATCGGCAGCGCAACGCCAGAGACGCTTTTGATCTACGCACAGGGCAACTACATCCACGAATCGAGCGCGCATCCCTTCCTGCAAATAGGCGAGATCAAATACGGCAAGCCCATCCTCGACCGCGTCATCCAACGAACGACTCATTTAGAAGCAGCAGCGCGCTGCGCACTGGTATCGATGAACTCGACCATGCGTAGTAATCTGACCGTCGGCCCCCCTGTAGATATGATGATCTACGAAAAGGATTCACTGAATGGCGGTCGGCGCTTCAACCTGACCGAAGACGACCCTTTCGCCAAGAACATCTCACAATCGTGGAACGCGGGTTTGACGCAAGCATTGGAGAACTTGCCGCGTTTCCCGTGGGAAAGTGAGCCACAGAAATGATGGGCTGTCCTGATTGATAGGGAAAAGTTTGCCGCCTAGCTGGGCGCATGCTACTGTTTCGGCACTTGCTGCGAACAGTAGCGACCGCACTCAAAGTTAAGGAAGAACATGACCTATTGTTTGGCAATCAACACCGATACAGGCTTCGTCCTTTGTTCAGATTCGCGCACCAATGCCGGGTTCGACAATATCTCCACCTACTCCAAGATGCACACCTTCGTGTGGCCGAACAGTCGCGTGTTCGCGTTGCTGTCTGCGGGCAATCTGGCTACCACGCAATTGGTGGTCAAACGTATCAAGGCCGACTTAGATAACAATGCGACACCCAATCTACTTTCTGTGAGTAGCATGCAAGAGGCTGCCGATTACGTCGCCACGGTGAGTATGAGTGTGCAGAACCTGCATGTCGTACGCGACACAGGCAACACCAGTTTCGAGGCTACCTTCATCTTGGCTGGGCAGATCGGTGCATCACGACATGAGACCTTGATGATCTATCCGCAAGGCAACTATATCCACGAGTCCGATGCGCATCCCTTCTTGCAGATCGGCGAGATCAAATACGGCAAACCCATCTTGGATCGTGTCATCAAACGTGATACCCGATTAGACCCAGCCGCACGTTGCGCACTGGTGTCGATGAACTCCACGGTGCGTAGTAACCTGACCGTCGGCGCCCCCATCGACTTGCTGATCTATGAGAAGGGTAGTTTGAATTTCTCCCACCAGATGTGCTTGACGGAAGAAGACCCGTTTGCGAAACAATTGTCCGAGGCTTGGAACAAGGGCTTGGTCGCCGCACTGGATAATTTGCCTAGGTTCTATTGGGAATCCAGCGCGAACGAGACCACGACGGAAGCGATCCCGTTGCGTAAATAGTCGTTCGCCCTCGTCTGTATCGTTTTGCAAAGACTGCAACAGCCAAAAACTGTTGCGGTCTTTTTCATGCACCATGCATCACTTGCGCGCCCTGTTTCAGTGCGCACCATCCCGATGCACCCCACAAATACAGTGATAAACCGAGCGAATCCATCTGGCGTAGTTCGTGCTTAATCTTAGGCAATCATTTAGAAGCTACAACATCCCCTCCCCCATGCAGGGGAGGGTTAGGGAGGGGGTAGAAGTGTTGAGACTCACAGACTCTACCCCCATCCTAGCCTTCCCTGATGGAACTACTAGCCAATCGACTAAGCCAGCAAGCTGGCAAGTCGCTGGTTACCTGCAAGGGGGGAAGGAACAGATTTTCCGAGCTCATAGGATGTAGATACAAGGGTGGACACGTTAGTGTGCCTACGCGATGAGCTCACAAAATAAAAACAGGAAAGATGCCAGATGACTATCCGTGTCGCACTGAATCACCAGACCACTTATCGCTTTGATCGGGCTGTGAAGTTATGGCCGCACGAGATCAGGTTGCGACCTGCTGCACATAGCCGCACTCCGATACATAGCTATTCACTCAATGTCGAGCCCGAGGGACATTTTTTGAATTGGCAACAAGATCCCTTCGGAAACTGGGTGGCACGCTTGGTGTTCCCTGAAAAGACCAAAGCGTTGAAGGTCACGGTCGACCTCATCGCCGACATGACGGTCATCAACCCTTTCGATTTCTTCATGGAGGATTATGCGGAGAATTTTCCATTTAGCTATCCAGAAGCATTGGGACGCGAGCTTGTGCCTTATCTTGAGAAGGAAGAAACGACACCTTTGTTGGCGGCATGGATTGAACTGGCGCGTAAAGAGTTTTTGAATAAAGAGATGCGCACCATCGACATGTTGGTCGGCATCAATCAGCGTGTGCAAAGCGATGTGGGTTACATCGTACGGCTTGAGGCGGGCGTACAGACGCCGGAACAGACGCTGGAACTGAAACGTGGATCGTGCCGAGATTCGGCGTGGTTGCTGGTTCAGGTGTTGCGTCATCTCGGTTTGGCTGCTCGTTTTGCTTCCGGGTATTTGATCCAACTCAAAGCCGATGTGAAAGCCTTGGATGGTCCCTCTGGTACTGAAGTCGATTTCACCGACCTGCATGCTTGGACGGAAGTGTATATCCCCGGCGCAGGTTGGATCGGCCTTGATGCCACATCAGGTTTGTTAGCTCGTGAAGGACATATCCCGCTGGCTTGTACCGCGATGCCTTCCTCGGCCGCACCGGTGATCGGCGCCACTGAAGTGTGCGAAACCGCGTTCGATTTCACCATGAAAGTGACGCGCATCCACGAAGACCCGCGCGTCACCCAGCCCTACAACGAAGCACAGTGGCAAGCCATCCACGACTTAGGTCATCAAGTCGATGTCGAACTGAAGAAGCAAGATGTGCGACTGACCATGGGCGGCGAACCGACCTTTGTCTCTATCGATGACATGGATGGACCTGAGTGGAATTTCACCGCATTGTCGGACAAGAAACGCGCGCTCGCGGGCGACCTGCTCACACGACTGCAAGGGCACTTCGCCAAAGGTGCGATGCTGCATTTCGGTCAGGGCAAGTGGTATCCCGGCGAACCGCTGCCACGCTGGGCGCTGGGTTGTTACTGGCGCACGGATGGTGAACCGTTATGGAAAGACCGCACGCTGTTGGTGACGGCGGATGACGGTGGCAAACACAGCACGGCCGATGCGCTGCGCTTCATGCAAGGACTCGCTCAGCAACTGACATTGGATGAGGGTTTCATCATCCCCGCCTTCGAAGACGTGACACAGGTCATCAACGAAGAACAACGTTGGCCAGAAAACTTCGATCCGCATTCGGCAGATTTGAAAAAGAGCGATGAGCGAAAACGTTTAGCCAAGCTCATCGAAGGTGGGCTGGGTGAAGCAGTGGGTTATGTATTGCCGCTGAAGGCACTGCCGCCCGCCACACCACAACGCGCGGCCAAGGCCGTCGTACCTAACGGTTTCCGTTCTAGCCCATGGCCACTGAAGCGCGAGCATCTGTACCTCATCGCAGGCGATTCACCGCTAGGTCTGCGCCTGCCATTGGCCTCGCTGCCGTGGGTGTTGCCAGAAGACAAAGAGGAAGCGTTCGGACGCGACCCCTTCGATGCGACACACGAAGCGCCTGCCGCAAAAGTATCAAGCAAAAAATCCAAAGGTGCGAGCAGCAAAGAGAAATGCGACCCGCGCGAAGTGGTGCACACCGCCTTGTGTGCCGAGGTGCGCAAAGGTGTGTTGTGTGTGTTCTTGCCACCCGTGCCTTTGCTCGAAGATTTCATCGTGTTGCTCGATGCGATCGAAGCCACCGCCGCCGCTTTGAAATTGCCGCTACGACTGGAAGGTTACACACCACCTTCCGATGCGCG
>JBGSWB010000016.1:0-20630 GCA_041752675.1 Sideroxydans sp.
TGCGTCCGGATTACATGGTAGCAATGTCTCTACCGCACACGATCTGGTCAAGATGGTGAGTGCGGCGGGTGAGTATAAAGAGATAGAACGTTTCAGCACCTCGACCTCCCATACGGTTCAGGTCTCATCACGTCGTTCACTGCGATTCAGCAACACTAACCCGCTGGTGAGGAGTTCATCTTGGGATATAGGCTTGAGCAAGACGGGCTACATCAGCGAAGCCGGAAAGTGTTTAGTGATGCAAGCGAAGATATCTAATCGCCCTGTCGTGATCGTGTTGCTGGACTCATGGGGGCGGCATACCCGTGTAGGTGATGCGAACCGCATCAAGCGCTGGATGGAGGGGACACCAGAACCAACCAGGAAAGCTCGCCATCGAATTCGACGCGGCTGATCATCAGAGAGTATTGGTTGAAGGGGGCTATCTAGCCCCCTTTTTCATTGGCGCGGCGGACGTAGTGCGATGACGACGACAGCGACGATGACGATCAAGATGATGAGTTCGATGAACATGGTGGCGAATGATTTTAAAGTGAACCTATTCTAACTTGTTGTCCCAACAAGGGAACTCAATGCCTGAGGTACAATCCGAACACACTCCGTGTCACTCCTAATAAATATTCTTCTTTGTCCAAATATTCGATGAGTCGTCTGGTGACAGTTTGGTTCTTTATCTGCTTATTTTCGGTTGGCTTTATCGCGTGTGCGGAAGCGAAGTCGAGTAGCATTCCTGCGGTCATCCTGATCGCACCAGAAGTGGTTCGTCCTATCCTCGCCCAGCATTTCGATCTTCCTGATGAATTAATGAGGACCGAAAACGATCGCGCATTATTCATGCGCCGTGCGCAACGTGAGATCCCTGACTTGCTGATGACGGAAGGGTATTTTTCCAGCAAAGTATCGCTACGTTCGGTGATGAGTTCAGGGACTATCGAGGTCGCGGTCGAACCGGGTGTGTTGACCAAGGTCGGTACAGTGAACATCGAGTTTCGCGGCGACATTGAGCAGGCGGATGTTCAACATGCGCAGCAATTGCGTAAGGAATGGTCATTGCCTCAAGGGAAGGGATTCAGCGCAGCAGCGTGGGATCGCGCCAAGACAGATTTGCTCACTCAATTGGCACACAAGGAATATGCCGCAGCGCGCATCGTCGATAGTGCCGCAAAGGTCGACATCCCTTCCGCCACGGCTCAGTTGAACATCGTTCTTGATTCTGGTCCGCGCTACCGTTTCGGCGCAATGCAAGTCTCGGGTTTGGAGCGTTACACGGAAGCGATGGTCACTCGCTATGCCTCTTTCAAAGAAGGCGAGCCCTATGATCGCAATGAATTGCTGATCCTGCAGACGCGTTTGCAGAATCTATCTCAATTCAGTTCCGTCATCGTCAGTTTGGACATGCCTCCCACTACTGAAACGCCAAATGGTGCAGTCATCACCGCGCCAGTGAAGGTGCAGATCGTCGAAGCTCAATCGCGCAAGGTGTCGACTGGTGTGGGCTACAGCACCAACAATGGCATGCGTAGCGAGTTGAACTATCTCGACAATAATTTCGTCAGTCGTGCTTGGGCCTTCAACACAGCCTTGGTATTGGAGAACAACCGTCAGACGCTATCGGCAGGTGTCGATACTTTGCCTAACCCACAAGGTTTTCGTTTGCAGTGGCTGGCCAGTGGAGAGCGCACCACGATCCAAGGTTTGGAGACGCTGCGTGATAAGTTCGGTGTGACGCGCAGTCACACCGTGTACCCTAACGAGTTCAACATTGGATTGAGTTGGCAGCAAGAACATCGTATCCCTGATGGTGGCATACGCGAGACCAATCAAGCGTTGGTGCTCGATTGGCGCTGGATGCAGCGTGCCGTGGATGATCCGTTGATGCCGATGTCTGGTTCGCTGACCGAGTTTCGATTCGGAGGGGCGGGTAAGGCCGCCTTATCCGATGAGGATTTCGTCAGAACGTATCTGCGTCGTCAGCAATGGATACAGTTGGGCGAGAGTGACGTCATCTCTTTACGTGGTGAGGCGGGCTATACCAAGACGGCGACACGTGTGAACATCCCTCAGGAATATCTGTTTCGTGTCGGTGGCACGCAGACGGTGCGCGGCTATACCTATCAAAGCCTGGGTGTGCATGAAGGGAATGCTGTGGTCGGTGGCCGCGCGATGGTGGCAGCGAGTGTGGAGTACACACATTGGTTCACTTCGTTGGGGGTGGCTGCCTTCGCAGATGCAGGTGATGCGGCAGACATTATCGAAGCGCTGAAACCAGTGATCGGTTATGGTTTCGGTGCGCGTTGGCGTAGTCCAGTCGGACCTTTGGCGTTCGATGTGGCGCGTAGCAAGACGGTATCAGCCATTTTCTATCACTTCTCTATCGCGGTGGCTTTCTAATGGCGAAAGAGAGTCCCATCCTATCCTTACGCAGCAAGATCATTCTGGGTTTGCTCACGCCGTGCTTCTTGGTTGCCGGAGTGGGTTATTACTTGCTCGGCACCACCTCTGGTATGACGTGGATGGCGGGTGTGATGGATAGGCATACACGCGGTGCATTCAAGGTGGATGGGCTGACGGGTTCTTTGTTCGGTGGATTCACGGTGCAACATCTCGCTTTCAATTCTGAGGCGCAACGTATCGATGCGAGTGGGTTGCAGGTGGATTGGCAACCGCGCGCGTTGTTGAGCCAGGAGCTACATCTGTTGCGTGTGAGTGTGCAGCAGATAGACCTGCATGCGGAGCAGGTCTCTGCGGCAACGTCAGCGCCTGCCCTGCCAGCTTCGCTACAACTTCCTATGGATGTCACGGCGGCGAAGATCCATGTGGGTGAACTCCGTTGGTTCGCTGTGGGTTCGACACAGCCAGATTTTGTGGTGAGTGGTGTGGATGCCAGTTTGAATAGTGACCATCAGCAGCATCATCTGCAAGTATTGAATGCACATCTACCCTTTGGCGAAATGACGGGGGATGTGACGTTGGGGAGTGCCAGCCCTTTTGCAGTGAGTTCACACATTACTTTGGATACCGCCACGCCAAGAGAAGAAAAGCTCAAGGTGCATGCGGATGTACAGGGTGAATTGCGCGATCTGGAGATCAAGTTAAAAGCCGATGGTGCGGGAGCGCATGCTGAAGGGACGATATTGCTTTCCTCTTTCGACGAGGTACCGCTGCAACGCATCCAGGTGCAGTTCAAAGGCGTAGATGTGTCGCGCTTGTTGGAGAAGGTGCCGCAGACACGTCTATCAGGTCGTCTTGATGCGCGAGGACTGAAAGGTGATCGCTTAGAAGGCGACGTGCGACTGCACAACGATCTGGCAGAAACACTGGATATGAGCGGTATTCCCATCGTCGATGCGCGCGCACACATAAAGGTGTCCGCTGAACATTGGCAGATCACGGGTCTTGAAGCCAAGACATTGCTTGAAGGGAAACTTTCAGGTGATCTCGATTGGTATTCAAAAAGACAGTCGGGTGATGCGCAATTGACCTTGCACGATGTCGATATGCAGGTATTGGATAGCCGCCTACCTTCGCGCCGTATGAACGGCAAGGTTGTGCTGGATGGGGCAGGAAAATCGCAGCATGCGGTGTTGGCACTGACCGATGGTGAATCGAAGCTCACAGGGGATATGACTAGACAGGGGAAACTAGTCTCTTTGAACAGCCTGCGTCTGGTACGTGGTGAGACGAGCATTGAGGGGCGCGGTCAGTTCGCACTTGATAAGAGCCAGAAATTCAGTTTCACCAGCCAACTGAATAAGTTGAACATGGCTGAATTTACCGCGACACCACCTAGTGATCTGAACGCCGAGATGACGATCAAGGGTGAATTGTTACCCGAACCTACAGCAGAAATGAGCTTTGCACTGACGAACAGTCGTTTTGCTGGATATGAGATCGGTGGGGCGGGGTGGGCGGCGATCATCAACGGCAAACATGGAAAAGGTGAGTTGGCATTCCATCTGGGTGACAATCGACTTTCGGTGAAAGGAAGCTATGGTCTAGGCGCGGATGAATTGCGCTTCGATCTGGCCGCATCCGATCTGTCACAGGTAGAAGCGAATTTTGGTGGTCAGTTGAATGGCCGTGCCGCACTTAGGGGGAGCATCGCTGAGCCCCAGTTCGACTTCTCCTTCAACGGTAAAGAGCTGAAGTTGCCGGCAGGACAAACGATAGCCAGTGTGGATGCGGCGGGGGATGTGTCTGCTCAGTCGTTGACACTCAATCTGGTGATGCAGGACGGCAAGATGGGAGATGCTTTGCGTCTCCCCGAGGTGAGTCTCGAGATTCAAGGTGCGCCCGCAGACCACAGCGTCAAGTTGCGCGCCAAGGTGGAGCAGGGCATGCAGATGAGAGAAGAATTACAACTGCAAGCGCATGGTGGCTTGAGCGGTTTTGAGGACGGCTGGCGTGCAAGTCGCTGGCAAGGATCGCTCGATGAGTTCATCGGCTTAGGCACAGTGCCATTGCGATTGCTCGGCACTACTGCGCTGACGCTGGGGGCAGATAAGGCGGAGCTGGGTACTGCCGACATCACATTAGGAGGCGGTCGCACGCATCTGGAAACCACACGTTGGACACCAGCGTACTGGCAGAGCATAGGCAGTTTCAGTGGATTGGGTATCCGAGCGCTGAATGTGGATGACACTCCACCCGCCATGGATAGCTTGGATACGTTGCGTTTCGGTGGCGCATGGGACGTGAAGAAAGACGCGCATTGGAATGCGGGGTTACAAGTGCAGCGCGAAAGTGGCGATTGGGTAGTCGATGCCAAGACGGGCGCACTGTTCGGGTTGAGTGATCTGCGCATATTGGCACAGGTCGCCAATGACCAATTGCGAACCGAGCTGGTAGCCAGTGGCGATAAATTGGGCGAGATGAAAATGAGTGCTACTGTGCCACTCACCAACGTCGGCGAGGGTTGGATTGTGGATCCCGATGCGCCGCTGACAGGTCACCTCCATCTTGATTCGAATGACCTGTCGTGGCTAGGCCCGACCTTGGATAGCAATTTCCAAAGTGGCGGCAGATTGAAGCTAGACGCCGATCTCGTTGGTGACATGCATACGCCGCGACTGCTTGGCATGGCGCAAGGTGAGGGATTGAGTTTCGGCATGCTCGATCAGGGAGTGAGGCTTGAGAATGGTCAGTTGAAAGTGCGTTTCGAGCGTGATCTCGTGCATCTCGATCTGTTGGATTTCGATTCACCTTATCTAGCTCAACCAAAGGATAAGTTGTTGGGCGATTTCAAATTGAGTCGCACCGCAGGAAAATTGAGCGCCAGCGGGATGCTCGACCTCAATGGTGACACAGGTGGCGTGCAGATCACCGCGCAACAGTTCCCTCTGTTGCAACGCGCTGACCGTTGGGTCGTAGCGTCTGGCACAGGTCATGCGCGCTTCTCAGGTAAGACGCTCATTTTGGATGGCGCTATCCGTGCCGATGCGGGTCTCATCGATCAACCAGTGAGCAATCGTCCGCAGCTTGAGGAAGATGTGCAGATCGTCGGACAAGAGGTGGACGAGAGCGTCAAACAGCAGAACAAGGTGAGGGCCACGCTCGATCTGGGGGATAAGTTCTTCATCCGTGCATCCGGTCTTGAAGCGCGCCTCAAAGGTAATCTGGATGTGCGCGGAGAACCGGGTGAGGCATTGAGTGTGACTGGCGTCATCGATGCGCAAGATGGGGTGTTCGAGGCGTATGGCCAGCGCTTGCAAGTCGAACGCGGGATGGTGAACTTCCAAGGTCGCATGGATGACCCCGGGCTGAATATCTTGGCTTATCGCAAAGGGCTTGATGTAGAAGCTGGCGTTGAAGTGAGTGGTACGGCACGCAAGCCCATCATTCGCCTCGTATCTAATCCGAATGTGCCAGATGCCGAGAAGCTCTCTTGGATCGTGCTGGGACGCGTGCCCGATAGTAGTGGTATCGACTCGTCACTGCTGTTGTCCGCTGCGACCAATATCATGGGATGGCAGTCTGCCTCCAAGATCGGGCGTGCGGTCGGCGTAGATGAGCTGTCTCTGAGCCAGCAAGCAGGGGGAGCCGATCCAATGCAAAGTCAGGTGGTGACTGTCGGTAAGCGCCTCAATCCGCGCGCCTACTTGAGCTATGAGCAAGGATTATCCTCGAATACAGGTATCACAAAATTCACCTACACCTTGACTCCGCGTATCACGCTGGTGACGCGTACCGGTGTCGAGGATGCCATCGACATCTTCTATTCCTTCCGTTATCGCTAATCTACCTTTCTTGACCTATTCCATTTCCTTGATTATCATTTTAATGATCGTTTGATAATGGAAATATAAGATGATGAAATCGGCTCACGTGGTCAAAGCACTCGCCGCGTTGGCGCAGCCCACGCGTTTGGCGATTTATCGCCTGTTGGTGGCAAGCGGGCCAGAAGGGTTGGCGGCAGGGCAGATCGCTGAAAAACTGAAAGTGTCACCTGCAAATATGTCTTTTCACTTCAAGACACTCAGTCATGCAGGGCTGGTCGAGAGTAAACAGGAGGGGCGCTTCGTCTATTACGCGGCGAATTTTACCGTGATGAATGGCATGGTGGATTACCTCACCGAGAACTGTTGCGGTGGTAACGATGCGGTATGCAAGACGCCAAGCAAAAAATGTTGATAAAGGGAGGGTGAAATGAGTGAGAAGCAATACAACGTGCTGATCCTGTGTACAGGCAATTCCGCACGTAGCGTGTTAGGCGAAGTGTTGTTCAACACTTTAGGCAAGGGTATGTTCAAGGCATATAGCGCAGGTAGCAAACCTGCGGGCAAGGTGAATCCCGGTGCAATCGAGTGGTTACAGGTACATGGTCACAGTATCGAAGGTCTGCGTAGCAAGAGCTGGGACGAATTCGCAGCTCAGGGAGCACCTGAATTCGATTTCGTATTCACCGTTTGCGACAACGCGGCGGGTGAGGTTTGTCCTGTGTGGTATGGCGCTCCGGTGACTGCGCATTGGGGTATCCCAGACCCAGCACATATCGAAGGCGACGATGCGCGTCGGGCTGCATTCAACAAGGCAGCCGAACAATTGGCGCGCCGCATCCAACTCTTCATGAACTTGCCTGTAGAGAAGCTAGATAAGCTTGTGTTGAAAGAGAAACTCAACGAGATCGGACGAATTCAGGATTGATGCGATGAGTATCTTTGAACGTTACCTCACCCTCTGGGTATTTCTCTGCATCATTGTCGGCGTGGTATTAGGGCAAGCCATTCCCGCACCTTTCCATTGGCTCGGCACCTTGGAGGTGGCTAAGGTCAATATCCCAGTCGGCTTGCTGATCTGGGTGATGATCATTCCCATGCTGTTGCGCATCGACTTCGGTGCGCTGCATGAAGTGAAAAAACATTGGCGCGGTATCGGTGTCACCTTGTTCATCAACTGGGCGGTCAAACCGTTCTCGATGGCGCTGCTAGGGTGGTTGTTCATTCGCCATCTATTCGCGCCGTATCTGCCAGCAGAACAACTCGATAGCTACATCGCCGGATTGATCTTGCTCGCGGCAGCGCCGTGTACTGCGATGGTCTTCGTGTGGAGCAGATTGGTGAATGGAGAGCCGCTGTTCACCTTGAGCCAAGTCGCACTCAACGATGCCATCATGGTGTTCGCCTTCGCACCGCTGGTGGCCTTGTTGCTCGGCATGTCTGCCATCATCGTGCCGTGGGACACCTTGCTGGTGTCTGTGCTGCTCTACATCGTTTTGCCTGTATTCATTGCGCAAGTGTGGCGTAAATGGTTGTCGTCGCGCGGCGAACAAGCACTGCAAACCACGTTGGAGAAACTGGGGCCTATCTCCATCTCTGCGCTGTTGTTGACCTTGGTGTTGTTGTTCGCTTTCCAAGGTAAAGCCATCGTTGAGCAACCTCTCATCATCCTGATGCTGGCGGTGCCCATCACCATACAGGTCTACTTCACCTCGGGGTTGGCGTATTGGCTGAACCGTCGGGTAGGAGAAGCGCATTGCGTGGCAGGACCTTCTGCCCTGATCGGTGCGTCTAACTTCTTCGAATTGGCGGTCGCGGCTGCTATCAGCCTGTTTGGATTCGAATCAGGTGCGGCCCTAGCTACCGTGGTGGGCGTACTGATCGAAGTGCCGGTGATGTTGAGCGTGGTGTATCTGGTGAAACGGAGTCAGGGGTGGTACGAGGTGAAGCGATAACTAAGTTGTAGTTCCGACCTAACTTTAAGGTGAGTCCTCGCCGTAACTTGGTATTGCTCTGTTAGAGCAATACCAAGTTGTCTCTATGGATGAGTTCTGGCTCGTCAACGTAACCGAGGATGCTCTCGATCTCGCTGCTGCTCTTCTTGGCGATGCGGCGTGCTTCTTCTGCACTGTAGTTGACCAGTCCGCGCGCGATGTCGTTACTGTCGCCATCGAGGATGGCAACGACCGCGCCGCGCTGGAAGTCTCCGCCGACACCAGTCACCCCGATAGGCAGAAGGCTCTTGCCTTCGTTGCGTAGCGCGCGTACCGCCCCGTCGTCCAATGTGATCTTTCCGCTGACTTGCAGATGGTCAGCCAGCCATTGTTTGCGTGCATCCAGTGAGAGCGAACTCGCGGTGAGCAGGGTGCCTATGGATTCGCCTTGTAGCAGGCGCGGTAGCACGTCGCGTTCGTGACCGGAGGCGATGACGGTATGTGCACCGCTGCGCGCAGCACGTTTCGCTGCCAGCACCTTGGTGATCATGCCGCCGCGACCGATGCTGCTGCCTGCGCCGCCTGCCATCATTTCCAACTTGGCATCGCCTGCTTGCGCTTCGCTGATGAGTGTCGCACTCACGTCTTTACGCGGATCGGCGATGAATAGACCGACTTGGTCGGTGAGGATGACGAGTGCATCCGCTTCGATGAGGTTGGCAACCAACGCACCTAGCGTGTCGTTGTCGCCGAACTTGATCTCATCGGTGACGACGGTGTCATTCTCGTTGATGATAGGGATGACGCCCAATGTAAGCAATGTGCGCAGGGTAGAGCGTGCATTCAGATAACGTTCGCGGTCGGCGAGATCTGCATGGGTCAACAGGACTTGTGCGGCGCGCAGACCGTGTTGGCTGAAACAGCTCTCATAGACCTGCACCAAACCCATTTGACCGACTGCAGCAGCAGCTTGCAATTCATGCACAGCACTTGGACGTTGCTTCCAACCTAGTCGTTGCATGCCTTCGGCGATCGCACCAGAAGATACCAAGACCACTTCACAACCTTGCGCGGGCAAGGTGCTGATCTGCTGTGCCCAATTACCGATGGCGCGTGTGTCTAAGCCTTCACCTGAATTGGTGACAAGGCTGCTGCCGACTTTGACGACGATGCGTTTGGATTGGGTCAGAACGGTATTCATGCGAGTGGGTCGTGGATGACGATCTCAGTTTCTTGTGCGCTTTCTGTGACAGCTTCTTGCTCAGCATCGGCAGCGGCTTGCAAATGTTCCATGATGGCGTAAGTCAACTCTTTGCAGCCTTCGCCACTGATGGCAGAGATGCAGAAGTGGCGTGTGTCCCCGCCGAACTCTTTGAGGAAGGCGGCGATCTTCTCGTCACGGTCTTGCAACAGGTCGAGCTTGTTCAAGATCAGCCAGCGCGGTTTGTTGTACAACTCTTCGTCATACTTCTTCAGCTCGTTCAGGATCGCGTGTGCTTCATGTACTGGGTCGACCCCTTCGTGCATCGGCGCGATGTCCACGATGTGCAACAACAAGCGCGTACGTGCCAGATGGCGGAGGAACTGGTGACCCAGTCCTGCACCTTCTGCCGCACCTTCGATCAGCCCAGGGATGTCGGCGATGACGAAACTCTTTTCGTGAGATACGCGTACTACACCCAGATTCGGATGCAACGTGGTGAAAGGGTAGTCAGCCACTTTAGGTCGCGCGGCGGATACCGAGCGTATGAAGGTGGATTTGCCGGCATTCGGCATGCCCAATAGACCTACATCAGCAAGGACCTTCAATTCCAGTTGTAGTTCGCGGCGTTCGCCTTCCTCGCCGGGAGTGCATTGGCGTGGTGTACGGTTGGTGCTGGATTTGAAATGCAGGTTGCCCAAGCCGCCTGCGCCTCCCTTGGCTAGCAATACTTGTTCGCCCTCATGGGTAAGGTCGGCAATGATCTGACCACTGTTGATATCGGTGATGACTGTGCCGACTGGCATGCGCAGGATGATGTCATCCGCACCTTTGCCATAACAATCCGCACTACCACCACGTTCGCCATTTTTGGCGCGGTGCATACGTGCAAAACGGAAGTCGACCAATGTGTTGATGTTGCGGTCAGCGATGGCGATCACACTGCCGCCACGACCACCGTCTCCACCGTCAGGGCCGCCTTTTTCGATATATTTTTCACGACGAAAACTAGCCGCGCCGTTACCGCCGTCGCCTGCGATAACTTCGATCTTTGATTCGTCGATGAATTTCATATTGCGGATGACCTAAAAATAAAAAAGCCCTACCTTGCGATAGGGCTCATTTTAACTGCTCAAGTACTTAAGCAGCGACGATGCTAACCGTTCTACGTTTAGCCGCGCCTTTGATTGCGAATACCACTTTGCCTGTCATCTTAGCGAACAGGGTGTGATCTTTGCCCATGCCGACGTTGTCGCCTGCGTGAAATTCAGTACCGCGTTGACGCACGATGATGCTACCTGCGCTGATCAATTCGCCGCCGTAACTCTTAACACCCAATCGTTTCGAGTGCGAGTCGCGGCCGTTACTGGTACTACCCCCGCCTTTTTTCGATGCCATTTTCTAGCTCCTTAGAAATTAAGCCGAGATACCGTCGATGCGGATCTCGGTGTAGTTTTGACGATGACCTTGATGCTTTTGATAGTGCTTACGACGACGCATCTTGAAGATGGTCACTTTGTCGTGACGACCGTTAGCGATGATGGTCGCTTTTACAGTCGCGCCAGTCAGCAGAGGCTGACCAACAGAAACTTTGTCACCGTTACCAACCATCAGCACTTTATCCAATACCAAGGATGTGCCAACTTCGCCAACGATAGATTCGACCTTGAGTGTTTCGCCCAAGATTACGCGGTGTTGCTTACCGCCGGTTTTGATTACTGCGTACATAACGACCTCGCTTGATGCGTTTTAGTTGCGACATAACCGAATGGTTAGCCTTCACTGAAAACTGCGTTTTCCGAAAGGCGCGCATTATACATAAAGGGCACCATCCGTCAAAAGCCTTTTTTGGTTTTCCTTTTCAGGGCTTAGCGCTTCATTGAATCGAAGAATTCTGCGTTGTTCTTGGTGGCTTTCACCTTGTCTAGCAGGAATTCCATCGCTTCCAATTCATCCATTGGATACAACAGCTTACGCAGAACCCAGATGCGTTGCAGCAAATCTTGTTTGATGAGCAACTCTTCCTTGCGGGTGCCAGAACGGTTGACGTTGATGGCAGGGTAGATACGCTTTTCGGCCATGCGGCGATCCAAATGGATCTCCATGTTGCCGGTTCCCTTGAATTCTTCGTAGATCACGTCGTCCAAGCGGCTGCCGTTATCGACCAGTGCAGTGGCGATGATGGTGAGTGAGCCGCCTTCTTCGATGTTACGTGCCGCGCCAAAGAAGCGTTTTGGACGTTGCAAGGCATTCGCATCCACACCACCAGTCAGTACCTTGCCGGAGGAAGGGATGACAGTGTTGTAAGCGCGTGCCAAACGAGTGATGGAGTCGAGCAGGATGACGACATCCTTCTTGTGTTCGACTAGGCGCTTGGCTTTTTCCAGAACCATCTCTGCGACTTGTACGTGGCGGGTAGCTGGCTCGTCGAAAGTGGAAGCGACGACTTCGCCGCGAACGGTGCGGCTCATCTCGGTCACTTCTTCTGGGCGCTCATCGATCAGCAATACGATCAGGATCGCATCGGGATGATTGGCTGAGATGGAGTGGGCGATGTGTTGCAACATCACGGTCTTACCTGACTTGGGCGATGCGACCAACAAGCCACGTTGTCCTTTACCGATAGGAGCGACGATGTCGATGATGCGACCCGTGATGTTCTCTTCGGCGCGGATGTCGCGTTCTAGTGAGAGCTGTTGGGTCGGGAACAGTGGTGTCAAGTTCTCGAACAGGATCTTGTTCTTGGCGTTCTCGGGAGGCTCTCCGTTGACGCGGTCTACCTTGACCAACGCCACATAGCGTTCACCTTCCTTCGGGGTGCGAATCTCGCCCTCGATGGAGTCGCCTGTATGCAGGTTAAAACGACGTACTTGGCTCGGGCTGACGTAGATGTCATCTGGGCCTGCCAAGTATGACGTGTCAGGTGAGCGCAAGAATCCGAAACCATCCGGTAGCACTTCCAGCGTACCTTCACCAAAGATGCTTTCGCCCTTCTTCGCATGGCTTTTAAGCAACGCAAACATCAGATCTTGCTTGCGCATACGGTTGGCATTATCGATTTGATTGGTGGTGGCAAGTTCTACCAATTCGGTGATGTGTTTGGTCTTAAGGTCGGATAGATGCATAGTCAGGATGGGGCGCGTGAGCGCTAGGTTATGGAGAGTTGCTAGGGATGTGAGACTGGTTTTTTGGAGTTTTGCGAGATTTCCCGCGCCGAACTGAAAATTATTTCTTTGTCGTTGTTTCAGGAAGAAACGATGCAGTGTCGGGCGGGCTGTTAGAAATGTTTAGATGTGGCTGTCGATGAAAGCGGTCAGTTGTGACTTGGACAACGCGCCGACCTTGGTCGCTTCGATGTTGCCGTTCTTGAACAGCATCAATGTCGGGATGCCGCGCACGCCGTATTTTTGTGGTGTCTCTTGGTTCTCGTCCACGTTCAGCTTAGCGACGTTCAAACGCCCTGCGTATTCTTTGGAGACTTCATCCAAGATGGGGGCGATCATGCGGCAAGGACCACACCATTCAGCCCAGTAGTCGACCAGCACGGGGACGGGGGATTGCAACACTTCAGCAGTGAAGGTGTCATCGGTTACATAACGGATGTGTTCGCTCATGTTCGGTTCTCGTTTAGGTTGTTGGATTTTGTGTTCGTGCGGTTGATGCCGCGTAGATGTGTAACTGAACTAGGACGGCATCCTAACCAAAATATTCTGCATTGGGAAGGGTTTCGGTGGGGGGCTTGTAACTCATTGAAATAACTGAGGGTAAACATCACATCTTCCAGATATACAAGGTCGAAGTGTGTAGATCGTCTACAGTCAGAGTCGATTGTGGTGGATGGTCTGGCACTGCGAAAGTGTTGCTGATGAACAAGCTACCAGGGCGCATCTCTGCACGTGCCTTGTGCCAGAGTTTTTCCATCGGCACAGGCGATAGATAGGCGAACACCACATCGTATTGCGACAGATCACTATCCCACATGCTGCCCCATTGCACTGTGCAGTTCTTATGTTTGCCGGATTTGATTCGTAGCCAACTCCAAAAGCAGGGGAGCGGCGCATATTCAACGCCGTGATATTGACCTTTAGGATGTGACTTGGCGAGGTGGGTCAGCACGCCTCCTATGCCAGAACCGAGATCGATGAAATTAAAAGGCCGATCACTCGGGAGTTGCGTCTCGAGCGCTTCCCATACCTTGTTGCTGGAAAGATAGAGCGGCACCTGAGTGCGGAATGCACTCCAATAAACTGCAAGCATGATGACAAATGCTATGAGGAACAGGGTGGGCGGGATATCGAGTGAGTACGCCGCCAGTATCGCCGGCAAGAAAGCTAGTTGGATGAAGAGCCACCAGCGAGCCTGCTTGGCGAGATGGCTGAACCATGCCGCCAGTCCGCCGCACAATAGAACGAACACAATGGGAGCGAGCTGGAGTTGGGTTGCACGCACGACGAACATGACGACTACGAATGCAGCGACTTGCAACAACAGTGCGATGATGGAAGGGGGAAGTCTTTTTAGTGCGGAGGGCACTTAGCGCACCAAGCCTGCTTCGACTTCATCACGCTTGGATCTGCCGGCCAGACGCTCTACCAAAGTCAGCGCGAAATCCATGGCCGTGCCGGGCCCGCGTGAGGTGATGAGCTTTCCATCTTCGACGACCGCTTGTGGTTGTTGAGACACACGAGGGAAGGCTTCTAAGGCACCTGGAAAGCTAGTGGCACGTTTCCCGTCTAACAAACCCGCCGTTGCCAGAATAGAAGGCGCCGCACAGATGGCGCAGACGTAGCGCCCCTCTGCCGCCATGTCTTGCACGAGCTTGATGATGCGGGCATCGGCCTTTAGGTTGTTGGTGCCAGGTTGACCTCCGGGCAATACCACCATGTCGAATCGGCGCTTGAGCGCCTCATCCAAGGATGTATCTGGGATCAATAGCGTGCCGCGACTGCCGCGTACCGCTTGACCATCGAGGCTAGCGCTGACAGCCTCGATGCCTGCGCGGCGCAGGATGTTGAGCACGGTGATGGCTTCTAGGTCTTCACTACCATTTGCGAGCGGTAGGAGGGCGCTAGGCATCAGAACCGGCCTGCGACCTGAACGCCGACCATGCCTTGGGAGAGTGCTGGGAGCACCGTCAGCTTGTTACTACGTAGATCTTTGTTGTGGGCGACCACGCTCTTACCGACGGCTGTACCGACGATGGCGGCTGCCAGCACATCAGAAGCGAAGTGTTTGTCGTGATACGAGCGAGCCACGCCAGCCAAGGTGGCGAGGCTGTAGGCAGTCACGTCTATCCATGTCTCGTCATAGGTCTCGGAGATCACCGCAGCCAAAGTAAATGCTTGCGTGGTGTGCCCGGAAAAGAACGAGCTGTTCATGTCGGTGAATGGGGCGAAGTCTGTCGTGCCTTTGTTTTGCAATGGGCGACTACGTCCGACCACAGTCTTGGTGGCGACGCCGATGATGGCGCTGGAGATGATGCTGGCAGAAACAACGTCTTGCGCGACGTTCATCGATGTCTCATCACCGACCAAGCCTGCGACGAAGAAAGCACCAGTGATACCCACAGCATATTCACGGCCGAATTTTTCGACCTGCAACCAAGCTTGGCTGTTCTGATCCTGTTTCACCATGTAGTTTCGAACAGGCTTGTCGATGACGGCGACCGTTGCGAGTACGGCCAAGCTCGACCACCCAGCAGTCTGCCATTCGTCTTTCTCCCAGCGCGTGGGAGCAGACAGCACATGAGTGATGTCATCCCAAACCATCGCTGGATACGAGATCGATCCTTCAGCGAAGGCACTACTTGAAGAGGAGATGAGCAGTGCTGCAATAATCGATTTGAAGGGGTTTCTCATGGTCAGTCGCGGAAGTTCTGATATTGCAAAGGGAAGTCGGTGATGGTCTTTTTGACGAAGGCGATGGCATCTTGCAGGTCATCGCGGTTCTTGCCGGTGACGCGCACTGTGTCACCCTGGATGCTGGCTTGTACCTTCATCTTGCTGTCTTTTATATGTTTGACGATCTTCTTCGCCAACTCGATCTCGACACCTGTCTTCACTTCGCAACCGCGCTTGACCTTGTTGCCACTGACCTTCTCGATCTTGTCGCTGATCTCTAGGCACTTGATATCCACACCACGCTTGGTGAGCTTGCCGTTGAGAATGTCTTGCACTTGATTCAGTTGGAACTCGTTGTCAGCCCACACCGTGAGCTTCAGCTCGGCTTGTTCTACGCGCGCGTCAGACCCTTTGAAGTCGAAACGCGTACTGACCTCTTTGTTCGTTTGCTCTATGGCGTTCTTGACTTCAGGTTTATCTACTTCTGAAACGATGTCGAATGAGGGCATGGTGTCTCCTGATGGATATTTCTATGACTTAACCAAACGAGCAAACGTAATCAACCGCTTCAGAGCCTGTATGGATATCGAAGCTACTGTTTGCCGCCACATTGAAGCTGCTACCGGCGGCGTAGGTCTTGAAGCTGGATTCGCCAGCGATCTTCACTTGGCAGGTGCCCGCACTGATCTCCATCAATTCGGGTACGCCGACGTTAAAAGTGAGTTGACTGTTAGGCAATACGACACCGACGGTCTTGCGCGAACCATCTGGGAAGAACACGGAATGCGAGACGCATTTGCCGTCGAAGAACACATTGGATTTTTTTCCGACGCTGACGTTATCGATCTTGTCTGACATGCTGAGATTTCCTTTTGATTATTTCGAGGGTTCGTTTGCTTTGATGCCTTTTTGATAAGTGGCATACACATATATCGGGATGTTAAGGTCGCCTAGATGTTTCTCGATGAGAGGCTTTACGCCATTCCAATCTAGACCAGCCACACCACAAGCAAGGCGTGGCAGGGCGAGGCTGGTAAGTTTCTCTTTCTGCACAAATGTTCGTAGCGCATGCAGGCTGTGATTCACGTGGCTGATCGTTGCGTGTCCCGGTTTGCTGCCATGGTCGTAGGCACCGTCTTGAGTGAATAGATTGACGATGTAACGTCCATCGCTACTCATCCACGTCCACAATTCGCCAGACTTAGGATGCTTGGTCTGACAGTAGTGACGAAAGTCCTTGTACATCGCTGGCATACGTTCGCGCAGTTGCAACGCGAGGCCATGATGGAAGTCGTCATTGGGGGCAACGCCTTGGGCAATGGCTTTGGCGCTGCTTAACAGGATGTCACCACTCAGTTCGTGAATCATCACAGCCTCCTTTGGAACGGGATACTTATTTTTTGCGACTCTTCAAATTTGCAGCGATGCGCATACGCAAGGCATTCAACTTGATGAAGCCGGCTGCATCCTTCTGGTCGTAGGCGCCCTTGTCATCTTCAAAGGTAGCGATGCTGGAATCGAACAGCGAATCCGTCTTGGAGTCGCGACCAACGACGATGACGTTGCCCTTGTACAGCTTGACGCGTACCCAACCATTCACGCTGGCTTGTGTGTGGTCGATCAATGTTTGAATGGCGATGCGCTCTGGGCTCCACCAGTAACCGTTGTAGATCATGGATGCGTAGCGGGGCATCAGGTCATCCTTCAAGTGGGCGACTTCACGATCGAGCGTGATGGATTCGATGGCGCGGTGCGCCTTCAACATGATGGTTCCACCTGGAGTCTCGTAGCAGCCGCGTGACTTCATGCCGACGTAGCGGTTCTCAACCAAGTCCAGGCGGCCGATGCCGTGCTTACCACCCAACTCATTCAGTTTGGCCAAGATCTGTGCTGGGGAGAGTTTCGTTCCGTTCAATGCCACGATATCGCCGTTGACGTACTCGATGTCGAGGTACTCGGCTGCATCAGGTGCTTTCTCGGGTGAAACCGTCCAACGCCACATGCTCTCCTCAGCCTCAGCCGCTGGGTCTTCCAGATGACGACCTTCGTAGGAGATATGCAGCAGGTTCGCGTCCATGGAATAAGGCGAGCCGCCTTGCTTGTGTTTCATGTCGACGGGGATGCCATGCTTCTCTGCATACGCCATCAACTTCTCACGCGACAACAGATCCCATTCGCGCCATGGTGCGATGATCTTGATGCCTGGCTTCAATGCATACGCACCCAACTCGAATCGAACTTGGTCGTTACCTTTACCCGTGGCGCCATGAGAGATGGCTTGCGCACCAGTCTGGTTCACGATATCGACGAGACGCTTGGCGATCAGCGGACGCGCGATGGAGGTGCCCAGCAGATATTCACCTTCGTACACGGTGTTGGCGCGGAACATAGGGAACACGAAATCACGCACGAATTCTTCGCGCAGATCTTCGATGAAGATGTTCTCTGGCTTGATGCCGAATTGGAGCGCCTTCTGGCGTGCTGGCTCCAGCTCTTCACCTTGACCAAGATCGGCCGTGAAGGTCACCACTTCGCATTCATAAGTGTCTTGCAACCACTTTAAGATGACGGAGGTGTCGAGGCCGCCTGAGTAGGCGAGAACTGCTTTTTTGATGTCAGACATGGTGATTTCCTATTAGCGATAATTATTGAGCAGTGAGCTTGCCGATCATCATGCGGATACGGTTGGCGAACAATACGATGCAGGCCATGGCAAGTGGCCATGCGAAGATGAAGGAATACATCCAGCGACCGATATAACCGTCGCCTGAGCCTGTGTTGATCCAAGTGATGAAGGCAGTCATGATGAATGCCATCACCAGCGACATGAAGAATGGGAACAAAAGTGGTACGAGGCGAGGAGAAATTTTCATTTCAAGCGATCTTTCCGAGTAGTAGGTATTCCATCAAAGCTTTCTGTGCGTGAAGTCTGTTCTCCGCCTCATCCCACACAACAGATTGAGTGCCGTCGATGACTTCGGCTGAGACTTCCTCGCCGCGATGTGCTGGCAGGCAGTGCATGAACAAAGCATCTTTGGCGGCTACACGCATCATGTCAGCATCGACTTGCCAGTCGGCGAAATCCTTCATGCGTTCTTCGTTCTCTGCTTCCCAGCCCATCGAAGTCCACACATCGGTGGTCACCAGATCGGCGCCGCGTGCGGCATCCATCGGATCGGTAAATTCTTCGTAGTGCTGATCGCCATACAGGCCAGCGCGTTCAGGTTCGACTTCATAGCCAGGTGGTGTAGAAACGTGGACGTTGAAATCCAAGATCTCTGCGGCTTGCAACCAAGTGTTGCACATGTTGTTGGAGTCGCCGATCCATGCGACCGTCTTGCCTTGGATGCTGCCGCGATGTTCGATGTACGTGTAGATGTCAGCCAAGATCTGGCATGGATGATATTCGTTGGTCAGACCATTGATCACAGGCACACGAGAATTGCGCGCGAAGCGCTCGATGATGTCCTGCTCGAAAGTACGGATCATCACGATGTCACTCATGCGCGAGATCACTTGTCCTGCATCTTCTACCGGCTCGCCACGCCCGAGTTGCGAGTCGCGCGTGTTCAGATAGATGGCCGAGCCGCCGAGTTGGTGCATGCCAGCCTCAAACGATAGGCGTGTACGCGTGCTGGCTTTCTCGAAGATCATTACTAATGTGCGGTCTTCTAGCGGCCAGTATTTTTCGTAGCGTTTGAAGCGTTCTTTGATGATGCGTGTGCGCTCAAACAGGTAGTCGAGTTCTTCGCGCGTCAGGTCTTTGAACTGTAAAAAGTGTTTTATGCTTGCTGGCATGACGATTTCCCAATCAGGATTGCAAGAAGTCTTTGATGAGCGGACTCAGGATGTCGATCATTTGTTGAGCTTCCGCTTGCGACAAGATGAGGGGGGGCAACAGGCGCACCACCGTATCGGCTGTCACATTGATGAGCAAGCCTTTGGCAAGCGCTTGTTTCACTAGGTCACCACAAGGCTTATCTAGCTCGATACCGATCATCAATCCTTGACCGCGTATCTCTTTGAAGCCGTTCACGCCTTGCAGAGAAGCGCTCAAACCATCGCGAATGAATTTGCCGATATGTTCTGTGTGATCCAGTAATCCATCTTGTTCGAGGATGTTAAGCGTATTCAGGCCGGCAGCGCAGGCCAGTGGGTTACCGCCAAAGGTGGAGCCGTGGTTGCCAGGTTTGAAGGTGCCCACCGCATTGCCTGCAGTGAGGCAGGCGCCGATAGGTACACCTGAACCCAAGCCTTTGGCTAGCGTCATCACGTCTGGCAGGATGGCTGCATGTTGGAACCCGAACCACTTCCCAGTACGCCCGATGCCACATTGGACTTCATCCAGCATGAGCAACCAGTTGTTCTCATCGCACAACTTGCGTATCTGCTCCAAATAGGCGATGTCTAGCGTACGGATGCCACCTTCGCCTTGGATAGGCTCGACCAATACTGCGACCACGTCACGGTTGTGTTGCGCTACTTGGCGTACCGCTTCTAGGTCGTTGTAGGGCACGCGCACGAAACCACTCACCAGTGGCTCAAAGCCAGCTTGTACCTTGCGATTGCCGGTGGCGGAGAGGGTGGCGAGCGTTCGTCCGTGGAAGGCTTTTTCCATCACGATGATGGAAGGATTGTCGATGCCACGATTGTGGCCGTACATGCGAGCCAACTTGATGGCTGCTTCGTTAGCCTCACATCCAGAGTTGCAGAAGAAGACTTCTTGCATGCCGGACAATGCGCACAGCTTGTCCGATAAGGTTTCTTGTCCTTTTACTTGATAGATGTTGGAGCAGTGGATAAGGCTGTCGATCTGCGCCTTGAGCGCTGCAGTGAAGCGGGGGTGGGCATGTCCCAGCGTATTGACGGCGACACCCGCCAATCCATCTAGATACCGATTGCCTGCGGCATCGAATAGCCAAGCGCCTTCTCCGTGGGTGAACGAGATGGGTTGTCTAGCATAAGTGTTCATCAGATGTGACATGGCAAGCTTTCTGGTCTTGTTGTATCGCTGAGTCTGGAACTATAAACAAAAAAAGGCCGACTGCATCGTCGGCCTTTAATATTTCGCAGTCTTATCGTCTGCGATAGATCAGGCCATTGCCTTGATAGCGGCGGACAAGCGGCTCTTATGGCGAGCTGCTTTGTTCTTATGGATGATCTTCTTGTCTGCGATGGAGTCAACCACGCTGGTGGATGCGGTGAAAACGGATTGTGCAGCGGCTTTATCGCCAGCTTCGATCGCCTTGATCACCTTCTTCACTGCTGTACGCAGTTCGGAACGTAATGTGGTGTTGTGAGCGTGCTGTTTGTCTGCTTGTTTTGCGCGTTTTCTGGCTTGTGCTGTGTTTGCCATGGTGACTCCTTGGGAATTCGGCTTGCGTTAAAAGGCGCGCATTATAGGGAGCCTCTTCGGATTTGGCAACCCGTTGTTTGGGGC
>JBGSWB010000017.1:0-1876 GCA_041752675.1 Sideroxydans sp.
TCTGGTATCGTTCTTCTCGGGTGAGGTGTGTGTAGTTCATCTGTGTAATTTCGACTTGCCGGTCAAAGGACATCGATGCTACCGCATCTCTCCCACCAACCAGCGTTACTCAAAATTGCACTTCATCCTAGAATCCGCCTCTTATTTGTATGGTGGCGATTGTAATATACGAGTCGCTGATTTGTGTTCTGTTTGCTAGCCACTTAGAATGCCGCGCGCTGTGACAAATGGAGTCTTGGGAAGTTCAGATTTCGCCACGAGTTACTTCACTTTTTTTAGCTTCTGCCTTTCAGCATTGATTCAAAAAGCTTTTGCTTTACCCAACTTTTTTCATAGGTCTCTCATCATGGATATCGCAATCTACCTCGTACCGCTCGTCATCATCTTGTTCATCTACCTGAACGGCAGGCGCACGAAGGAAAAAGAATCGGTCGGGCAGATGAAGGAAGCGATTTCGCAAGGCCTTACCGAGCCTTCGTCTCTACACCCCGTCATCGATCCTGTTTTATGTTTAGGCTCAGGGAGTTGTGTCAAAGCCTGCCCAGAAGAAGCACTGGGCATGATCAAAGGCAAAGCCGTTCTCATCAATCCTACCCTATGTATCGGCCATGGCGCGTGCGCTGCCGCCTGCCCGCAAGATGCCATCACACTGGTTTTCGGCACTGAGAAGCGCGGCATGGACATCCCACAGGTCGATCCATCTTTCGAGACCAATGTGAAAGGCATCTTCATCGCAGGCGAACTGGGCGGAATGGGATTGATCCGCAAATCAGCATCTCAGGGCAGCCAAGCCATGGATTCCATCGCCAAACTAAAAGGCAGTGCCAATCAGTACGACGTCGTGATCATTGGCGCAGGTCCCGCTGGGCTTGGGGCTTCATTAGGTGCCATTCACCACAAACTGCGTTACGTCACGCTCGAACAAGAAAGCTCACTTGGCGGCGCGATCTTCCAATATCCACGCAATAAAGTGGCGATGACCGCCCCCGTTAAGCTCCCCGTGATCGGCGAGATGCATTTCAAGGAAGTCAGCAAGGAACGTTTGCTCGAATGGTGGCTGGACATCATCGCGAAGACAGGTATCAAGCTGAACTTCAACGAACGCATGGAGACCATCACCAAGACCGACAACGGTTTTATCGTAAAGACCCCCAATGGCTCATATGAGACACGCGCTGTATTGCTCGCCATTGGTCGTCGCGGCACACCACGCAAACTGGGATGTCCGGGAGAAGAATTGCCGAAGGTGGTCTATCGCCTCATCGACCCAGAACAATATCGCAACATGCACGTGGTGGTGGTTGGTGGCGGCGATAGCGCTGTGGAGGCCGCGATGTCAATCGCAGAAGAACCAGGCACGACCGTTGTCTTGTCAGCACGCGGTGAAGATTTCGGTAAAGCGTTCGGCGGAGCCAAACCTAAGAATCGCGACAAGTTAAAAGCGATGGCTGATGCTGGGAAGCTACAGATCATGCTGAAATCAGGAGTCAAACAAATCAATAAGGACACAATCGTGATGAAGCACGGCGACCAAGAGGTCGAGATCCCCAATCAGGGAGTCATCGTGTGCGCAGGTGGCTTGTTGCCTACCCCATTCCTCAAAGAGATCGGCGTCTTGGTCGAAACCAAGTTTGGTACGACCTGACGCAAAATGATCAAAAAAGGCCTGCAATCACTTGCAGGCCTTTTTTATTGGTGCGCCTATCGGATTCGGACCGATGACAGGGATTTTACTATCCGTAGTACAGATTCTGTCGGTCACGCTGTTCGAGAAAATGCCCATTCAACAGGCTTTACAGAGCATCAGCGGTCAGACAGAAAACGCAGATATCAGCAACCAACTGAATCTATTCGATTCTTAACCGGACACTAGTGA
>JBGSWB010000018.1:0-12814 GCA_041752675.1 Sideroxydans sp.
GGAGTTTTCACGGGCTGGGGTGGGGGAACCCTTGTTCGACGAAGCGCCCCCGCCAAACAACCCCATCTCACTCACCTGCGCATGCAACTGCTGATGTAGCTCATGCCACTCACGCAAGCGGATAGGCGACAAGAACTTCTCGCGGCATTCCTGCGCCCATAGTTTGTTGGTTTTTTTGTGTTTGATGGCCTCTTGGAACCACGTCCACAACTTGATGTAGGCAAGGAAATCCGAGCGTTCGTCATTGAAGCGTTGATGCGCCGCATCCGCTGCTTCGCGCTTGTCTGCGGGGCGGTCGCGCGGGTCTTGCAACGCCAAAGCACTGGCGATGATGAGGATCTCGTTCAGGCAGTGATATTGCCGTCCGGCTAACAGCAAGCGCGCCACCTTGGGATCGAGTGGCAACTTGGCGAGTTCGTGGCCCAAGGGGGTGAGCTGGCGGGCGGCGGGTTTAGTAGGGAGTGTTCCCTCACCCCTAGCCCCTCTCCCGGGGGGAGAGGGGAATAAGCCCCTCTCCCCCCGGGAGAGGGGTTGGGGTGAGGGAACGCTTTCAGCTATCGCCCCTAACTCAATCAACAACTGATACCCGTCTGCGATGGCACGCGAACCCGGCGGCTCGATAAAGGGAAAATCCTCTACCTCGCCCAACCCCAGCGCACTCATACGCAAGATGACCGTCGCCAGTGACACACGGAATATCTCGGCATCGGTGAATTCTGGGCGCAACAAGAAATCCGCCTCTTCGTACAGACGGATGCAGATACCACTCATCACACGACCACAACGCCCTGCGCGTTGGTTGGCGGCTGCACGCGCGATATTCTCGATGCGCAACTGCTCCACTTTCTGCCGCACGCTGTAACGATTGATGCGCGCCAAACCGCTGTCGATGACATAGCCGATATTGGGCACGGTGAGCGAGGTCTCCGCCACATTGGTCGCCAGCACCACACGGCGCATGCCGGATGCAGGCTTGAACACACGGTCTTGCTCAGCGATGGAGAGACGCGAGTACAGCGGCAGGATCTCGATTCCCTTGTGCTGATGCTTACGCAATGCCTCGGCGGTGTCGCGTATCTCTCGCTCACCCGGCAAAAACACCAGCACATCGCCGCGCAAGCCACCGATGCTCAACTCATCCAGCGCACTACAGATAGCCTGCGGCACGTCTTGCGTATCGCCCTCCTCATTCTGCTGAGGCGGTCGGTAGCGCACCTCTACCGGATAGGTGCGACCGGAGACTTGGATGACGGGGGCGGGAATTGCCGCCATCATCCCCTCTCCCAACGGGGGAGGGTTAGGGAGGGGGTTAGTTTTTAAAGCCTCAGAAATTCTTTGCAGAACACCCTCGGTATTTGTTAGTGCGTCGTTATTCCAAAAACGCAGAACTGAAATTCCTTGTTGCTGCAACCATGCACTGCGAGCAGCGTCATGTTTTAGTTGCGATTCATCAGCATGCTGCCCTCCATCCAGTTCAATTGCCAACTTCGCCTCATGGCAATAGAAATCGAGGATGTATGAGCCCATCGGATGCTGACGACGGAAACCAAAACCATTCAGTTGGTTTCTGCGTAACAGTTGCCAAAACAGGTTCTCGGCATCGGTTGCGTTCTTGCGCAACTCTCGTGCATGCGTGAGTAACTCTTCGGAAAGTGCGGTGTGAAGCTCGAACTGCTCCCCCGCCCAAAACCTCCCCCGTTGGGAGAGGGGACTGGCAGCAAAATGCTTCGCAAATCTCTCCGCATCGATAGTCGCCGAGGTGATGATGACTTTCAGATCAGGACGGCGCGGCAACAGTTGGCGCAGATAGCCCAGCAGGAAGTCGATGTTGAGCGAGCGTTCGTGCGCTTCGTCAATAATGATCGTGTCGTAGTTCTTCAACAGGGGATCGTGGTGTATCTCGGCCAGCAAGATACCGTCTGTCATCAGTTTGACGCAGGTGTCGGGCGAGACCTTGTCGTTGAAACGCACCTTGTAACCAACCAGCCCACCCAACTCGGATTTCAATTCTTGCGCGATACGCGCTGCGACCGACCGTGCCGCTACGCGGCGGGGCTGAGTGTGTCCGATGACACCCAATACCCCGCGCCCCAAACTCAAACAAATCTTGGGCAACTGCGTGGTCTTACCCGACCCCGTTTCACCGCACACGATGACGACCTGATGCTTGTCGATAGCCTGTGCAATATCCTCACGCCGCGCCACCACAGGTAGGTCAGCGGGATATTCGATTGCGGAGAGTTGTTGGATACGCGCCAGACGACGCTGGGCGATGCTGGAAAGTGCGGATTTCATGGCGCGCGATTCTACTGCATCACGCACCACTATTCATTGATTGCAGGGGGCTATCTGGCGTGAGGCGCTCCCCTAACAACCTCATCATTCGTCATAGACCGTGCTGCGATGACCAACTTTGACAATGAGAACGGTGATTTTGGCTTTTTTGATTGATGCAATAACTCGCCAGTGTTTTGCGATCTTGTACTTGCGCAGACCTGACAATTCACTTCTCAACCAGTAACCGCAAGACAGCGGATCTGATTCGACATTCTTCAGGTATTTAAGGATCGTGCGCTGGACAGAACCATCCAACTTTTTGAATTGCTTTGCAGCGTCCGGATCAAACTCAATCGCCCAAGCCAAGCTCTTCTTTCAACTTAGATAGTGGGATGGGCTTAGATCCTTTGCTCAACGTGGCTTGCGCATCGTTGAAATCTTCGATGTCTTCCAGCATATTGATCAGTGCTTGGCGAACCAATGCATCTTTGCTGATATTGAGCTGCTTGGCTTGAGCATTGAGCGCGCTATTTAAGCCTGCAGAAAGTCTCACACTTGCTGGACGTTTCGCTGTTGCTGCTGTCATGCCGCTTCTCCTAACTTAATGAGGTTGCAGAAATTCTACAACATTCAATCGACGCACGCACTTGGGCGAAAACGTCTTCACCTGAAATTGTTGCCACCTCACCACTCCGCACCTCATCAATGTGACGTCGCGCTTCTTTTATCCATAGCTGGCGGATATAGCCGTCTTCAGCCGGATCAAGACTCTCCACCAAACGGTCCGCCAAGAGCGCACGCGCCTCGCTCGGCAAAGATAACGCTTCTTCGGCAATCTGCTCTACGGTGATATTCATGTTTGATTCCTTTCCACAACGGCTGGCGCATTGTTGCCTATACCCGCGCCTGACGCAATAAGACACACGCATAAAAAACAGGGGGGACCGAAGTCTCCCTGTTCATTTACTACTTTTTTCTAAAGGTAAAACCCTGTTCACCTCATCACGTACACATCTGAATGCTGCAACTGATCATGCATTTTATCTGGTGCCAAATCCAATTCATCTGGCCAAGTTACCGCGCCGTGCTCAACGAAGACCGCGTTGAACTTTTCTACATCACGCAGAACTTTAAACACGCCACAATCTCGCTCCAGAAAAGCGCGCATATCTACCTGCCCCTCCGTACCATCCGCAAATTTCACGAACATTTTGTACGCAGGAAGCGCCCTGACATTTATCACGCGCCATGGAATAGGCTGTCCTAATCTAGCGGCAAAATTTTCTTGGGAGTTTGTAATTGTTCGCATAATTTCCAGTCCTCCATCAGTTCAATCCGATGTTGCAATGCCCACTCACTAACCAATAAGGCCGCACCATGCGGTAATTTCCCTCGCACCACTTCCAATGTTTGAATGGCAATCACAGCTTCAGCGCCAGCATACTCAGCATGAAAATGCGGAGGGGCGTGATCATCCCAATACATTTTAATGAGAATCCCATAAAACGTACTGATTGTCGGCATGGCACCCTCGGCTTTCTTATGTCTTGCGCAGGAGTGTAGCAGAAATATTCACGCATAAAAAAACAGGGGAGACCGAAGTCTCCCCTGTTCATTTACTACTTAGCTTTTGTGTGATGAGTTCGCTTGCGCTAAATCATCCTACGTGAGCTTTAACTTACCAAGCTGCTTCCAACATGCCGGTGAACAAAGACTTTGCCTTGCCGGTGTTGGCGTCGCCACTGTATGTGGAGTAGTTAGCATGCAAAGCAACGTTTTGCATCAGGTCGTACACAGCAGTCAAAGTAACTGCGTTGTCAGAATTGCCTGCTTTGTCGGTACCAGCACGGTAAGCAGCACCCAAAGACAATGTGTGAGCAATAACTGTCACATCAGCGCCGAAGGTTGTTGCTTTCATCTTGCTACCGTTACCGAGAGAAGAGTTGGCAAAGTACAGACCTGTTTCCATACCTGCGAACTCGCCGTGAGCCTGAGCATCGAAACCTGTTGCAGACTCTTTAGTCATTGTGTACACATCAGCTGCAGCAACGTAGGTTGCATCAGCTGTTATGTCTTGTGCATTGGAATACACGTTGCTCTGACCAGTCAAGGATTGAACGCCTGCAACGATTGCCCAATCAGCGATAGTTGGAGTAACAGCGATTGTGACCGCTGTGTTGCCCATGTTCGTGCCGTTGGTGCCAGCCGTGTAGAACAAGTTACGTGAGTAACGGCTAACGTTGATGTAGCCCATTTCGTGGTGAGCAACGAATGCGAGACCAGATGCAACACCTGCGCCCATACCTGTGTATTGGTGAGCAGAGATTTCTTTACGGTGTTCAGCCCAACGTACGCCACGTGTCACACCAGTGCTGGACTCGCTGTAACCGTAGAATGCACCCAGAGCGTCAGTTGCGTAAGGAATGACGGACAGCTTGACTGCATCCATATCCACAACGATAGGCAGACGCAGACCCAATGTGCCGCCACCAACTGCATCAAATTCGGTCATAGAACCGATCTTGATCATGCCTGTGTCAGCAACACGACCACCCCAGAACATGGAGTATTCGTCAGGGATTTGCCATTGACCGCTGCTAGTGGATGAACCGCTAACTTTATCGCCAGCTTTATTCAGTGCATCAGCATTAGTTTCATCAGTCTTTTGGTAACGAGCCTTCAGCAACAGGCCGAAGTTCAGGTTAGCAGGGATAGAAAGATGTTCGCCTTCCACTTTTTCTTGCGAACCCATCATGGTGAAGCCAGCTGCCTTGAATGCGCGGCCAAAACCATTCAGGATTGGGAAGTGTTGTGCGTGGCAAGCGTTACATGCCATGCCAGTTTGACGTGCAAACGCTGGAACAGCGGATGCTTCTTGTGCGAATGTTGCTGCTGCCAGCACGGATGCCAGTGAGAGAGCTACTTTCTTCATTATTTCTCCTCGAAATATATTTGCGGAATTAACCAAGTGAATGATTTTTGACTTACATCAATAAACCATCGGGGCGCACCTTAACGAAGTGAGATTCGTTGTGTCAAAATAATGTGAAGATTGTGTTGTAATTCCGCAACAGTGGTTGTCGCCCTTATTTTGCAGGGGATAGCTCGAATCTGACCGCACCTTCGCGATTCTCTTTTAGTATCAGACGATAACCCATCTGTTGCGCCCATCGAGCCGCTTGGTACATGCCTACCCCTAGACCATCCTCAGAAGGCACGACGGTGCGGAGCAGATTGCAGGCGATGTTGTCAGGCACGGCGCTGCCTGTGTCTGTCACCTCCAAGGCAAGCGGCTCTGTGGTGAGCTTGACGCTGATGCGGATACTAGGCTCACGCAGGCGTTTGTTGCTGGCGTTCTCCAATAGGTTGTCGAGCACGCAGTCGAACATGGGGGCGGGGATAAGGTCGTCGCTCATCTGATGCGCGAACCACTCGATGTCTCGATGCTGATGGCGCTGGCATGCGCTCTCCCACCATGTGGACAGAGGTATCTTGATGTCTTCTGTGTCCTCGCCCGGCGCTTTGAGTTTAGCCAGCAGAGATTCGATGCGCTGGGTGAGGACGGGTAGCTGGTTCTTTAAGATGGGTTGGGCTTTCGCAGAGTCGTGTTGCGCGACTGAGGTGAGCGCGAACAGGGATTGCAGCATGTTCTTGAGATCGTGCGTCAGCCGTGCGCCCGTCTCATAGATGGTCTGCTGACGCGTCATCTCGCGCAGACGTTGCTCGCGACGCTTAGCTTGGTAGAAATGGCCGAGCACTTGCACCAACATCTTCATGTGCAACAAGACGGTCGGCGAGATGTGTTTGTGGGTGAACAGCGTGAGGACGAGGTCTTCTTCCGCCAATTCGACGCGGTACCGGCTGGACACACCCGAATCTCCATGCCCCTCGTCAGACAGCCAAGATATGCCTGAGATGGATGGCATCTCAACCAAGTAGGTGGTGGCGCGCTCAAGGAAGGTGGCGGGATTCTGTTCTTGTTGTGCGGCAAGGGCGATCTGCTTCAACCATTCTTCCAGCGGCGTGCCGATGGAGAGGACATAACGCGAAAAACTGGCTTGCAAACCAGAAAAGCCCATGCGCGGACTCCACAACACTCCCAACACCATCAGTGCAGCGCCCAGCAAGAACAAGGTACGCAGCAAGGCAGTCAGATATTCGACCCGCCCCAAAGTCATAAAGGCCAAGCTTCCTAATATAAGAAGGATGAGGAGTGTGAACAGCAACAAGACGTAGATGAAGTCCACCGCTTGAACGTTATCTGAGGCATCTCGCTCAAGGGGCAACACGGCCATGATGAACAGCAGCAATGGAAGACCGAATTCAAGCAGGTTGTTGGTGACCTCTTGGAATTCGGGCAGACCAAACAGATGTGGGGCGATATTCAATAGAAGTACCGCCAACAAGTACGCCATGAACAATATATAGAACGCACGTTGCCAACGCGAGTGGAAGGTGAACACTCGCCCGCCGACCATGGCGAACAAGCCGCTCACCCAAAAAGCCAAGACCCACCAGTTCAACCAATAGAGTGCGCTTAGGCTCAGGATCATAATGATCGCAGAGTTGCCCCCACTCAATTTTGCTTCGCTGCGCCACAACGGCTGCCAAAGCATGAATAAACCTTGGTGAGCTAATAGAAGTGGCCGCGCCCAGGCACTTTCGATACCCATCCAAAGTGCCGCGTGCAACAACGCCAGCATGACGATAGAAAGCCAGCGGCTGGATTGGACACGTCGCAGAGAAAAATATGTCAGCATTTCGTCGTCTTTTGTCTTGGATTCGTCAAGCGGGTGTTATTCAGAAGAAATAAAGCGCTACAACCAAATCAAAAATATTTATTTTTTATTTAATTTTCAAATTGTTGCATAATTTTTTACGCGCAACAAGATGATTGGCACAAGACCTGCTTAATGTTACGCGCAATACCTAAAAACTAACCAAACACCGAACACTGAAAGTGGAGGAAAAAATGAAACGCAATCAATCCGGCTTTACTTTAATCGAAATCGCCATCGTACTGGTGATTATCGGCCTGCTGCTCGGCGGTGTGATGAAAGGTCAAGAGTTGATCAATAGCGCGAAGGTAAAGAACCTTGCGACTGACTTCAAGAACATCCCTGTATACATTTATGGTTACCAAGACAAGTTCCGCGCACTGCCAGGTGATGATGGCTCTGCAGCAAGCCATGTCACAGGTGCGACCGCATGTACTCCCGCAGCGACTGGATTGTGCGCTACTGGTAACGGCGTGATTGACGGTGCGTGGAACGCCACAGCAGTCACATCAGAATCTTACGTGTTTTGGCAACATGTTCGCTTGGCAGGTCTTGCCCCTGGCTCCACTGATACAGCGACAGCGGCAGGTTACCTTCCTACGAATACCGCTGGAGGCACCATCGGTCTTCAAAGCGGGACAAGCGATGTAGCCAAATCGCCTATCGTAGACACTGCTGGAACCACGGCCATACGTGGCTCTTACATTATTTGCTCGTCAGGCATACTAGGTAAGTTTGTCAAACAAATGGATATTCAGATGGATGATGGCAATACAGCCACCGGTTCTTTGATGGCCACTCCAACAACTGGTTATGCCATTGGAGGCACAGCCAACAAGGCAACAGCTACAGGATCGATCGACGATGCGACCAGCTACACCGTCTGCATGGGCGTTTAATCAACCTCCCGCAAGGTAGTAAAAAGCCCGCTTCGGCGGGCTTTTTTATTGCTGCCATCCTTGCGCAAGCAAGAACAACTAAAGCATCTAGAATCAACCTTCCTTCAATCGCCTCTCCGCCGCATCCAAGGTCACTGGCTGACCCAATAGCAATAGCACATCCCCCGCTTTTAACACCATATCTGCGGATGGCTGGTTGCCCAACATATTGTGGCGACGCACGCCGTTCACTTCCACATTGAGCTCCTCTAATTTGAGCTCCCCTAGACGCTTGCCAACTGCCGCATGTGCCTCACTCAGCATGACGTTATGAAAGCGAGGTTGCATCTGTTCGGTATCTTCACCCACTTCGGTCTGGGGTGTCTTCAAATAGCCACTGAACATACTGTAGCGTTTGGCGCGTGCTTCTTGCACACGGCGCACTACACGACTCAGCGGGACGCCCGCCATCAGCAGCGCTTGCGAAGCGAGCATGACGCTACCTTCCAACACTTCGGCCACGACTTCGGTCGCCCCTGCTTTTTTGAGCACATCTACGTTGGTGTCGTCCGCAGTACGCACGATGACAGGCAGATCAGGCCGCGCCTTGGTGACGTGATGCAATATCTTGAGGGCGGAATGTTTGTCGTCGTAGGTGATGACCAAGGTCTTGGCGCGCATCAACCCTGCTGCTTGCAATACCTCATGCTTCGCCGCATCGCCATAGACGACACGCTCCCCTGCCTCGTTCGCTTCCTGCACGCGACGTGAGTCGAGATCGAGGGCGATGAAACTGATCCCTTCCGCCTGCATGAACTTGGCCAAGGCCTGCCCACTGCGACCATAACCACAGATGATGATGTGTTGTTTCGCTGTCATGCTCTGCACGGCGATCTGGTGCATCTGCATGGCTCTATCCACCCACTCTTCCGGCGACAAACGACGCACGATGGCTTCCGAATATTGAATGAGGAAAGGTGCGATGAGCATGGAGATGAGCATGGCGGCCAGCACGTTCTGCATCACATCGGCAGGCAACAAGCTCACCCCGCCCGCTAGCGTCAACAAAACGAAACCGAACTCGCCCGCTTGTGCCAAGCCTATGCCTGTTCGCAGGGCAGAGCCCCAACTGCCACCGAAGCCGCGCACGAGGGCGGCGACCACCAATGCCTTGAACGGCAACAAGATGAGTAGCAACAAAAGAATCCATCCCCACCCAACGAGGATGGCATGGATATCCAGCATCATGCCGATGGTGACGAAGAACAGGCCGAGTAAGACATCCCGGAATGGCTTGATGTCTTCTTCCACCTGATAGCGGTATTCGGTCTCGGAGATGAGCATGCCAGCGACAAAAGCACCTAGCGCCAACGACAGCCCACTCAACTCGGTGAGCCATGCCATACCCAGTGTGAACAACAACACGTTGAGCATGAACAACTCGGAAGATTTCTGCCGGGCGACCAAGTTGAACCAAGGGCGCAATAGCTTCTGCCCGAAGATGAGCAAGGCTGACAACACGACAGCTGCCTTGAGCATAGCGATGGCGATGGTGCCGCTGAGGTCACCGTCGCTTTGAGCAAGTGCAGGAATGACGATGATGAGCGGAACGACAGCGAGATCTTGGAATAGCAAAACGCCCATGATCTTCTGGCCATGCGGCGCATTGAGTTCGGCACGCTCGACCAGCATCTTGCTGACGATGGCGGTGGAGGACATCGCCAAGATGCCGCCCAATGCCAGCCCCGCGCGCCAATCCATGGCAAAAGCCAGACTCGCCAGCATCACCAATGCGATGGTCAACATCACCTGTGCCGTGCCCAGACCGAACACCAATCTCTGCATGGCGCGCAATTTTGCGAGGCTGAATTCGAGGCCGATGCTGAACATCAGGAACACCACGCCGAACTCGGCGAGGTGGCGCGTCTCTGGCGCATCGGGTATCCACCCCAAAGCGTGCGGACCGATGAAGATGCCAACGATGAGGTAACCCAGCATGGCAGGCAGATGCAACAGACGGAACAGGACCACCACGCCAACGGCAGCGGCGAGCAAAATGAGTAAAAGATGTAGTGAGCTATCCATGCCCCGATGATGCCTCAAGTTGGTGCGCTTGCAAAATCGTTCCCGCATTTTGAGCCACTGCTATAATTTGCCGCATGGATAAAAACATCACCGCCGGGCCCCACGCGCTCGACCTCGCCCGCCAAGTCTTGAACATCGAAGCAGCTGCCGTGCAGGCACTTGTTGCACGCATAGACGACCAGTTCCTCAACGCCCTCAATCTCATCCTTGCTTGTCATGGTCGGGTCATCGTGAGCGGCATGGGCAAGTCTGGGCATATCGCACGCAAGATCGCCGCGACACTTTCCAGCACGGGGACGCCCGCATACTTTGTCCACCCCGGTGAAGCGAGTCACGGCGACCTCGGCATGGTCACCTCGCAGGATGTGTTCATCGGCATCTCCTATTCTGGCGAAAGCCAAGAGTTGCTCACCATCGTCCCCACCATCAAACGCCAAGGCGCGAAACTCATCACACTGACAGGTAAGCCCGAGTCCAGCTTGGCGCGCGAGGCGGATGTGCATCTGAACGGAGCGGTCGCGCAAGAGGCTTGCCCCATGGGTTTGGCACCCACTGCCAGCACCACGGCTGCTTTGGCTTTGGGCGATGCACTCGCAGTCGCACTACTTGATGCAAAAGGTTTCGGCGAAGCTGATTTCGCACGCTCCCATCCGGGTGGAAGTTTGGGACGTCGTCTGCTCACTCATGTGCGCGATGTGATGCACACCAATGCCAGCATCCCTAGCGTGCCAGACACCGCGACGCTTGCAGATGCGGTGCTGGAAATCTCGCGCAAGGGGCTGGGCATGACGGCTATCGTTGATGCCAAACACCATTTGCTCGGCATCTACACCGATGGCGACTTGCGCCGCACGCTAGAAAAGAAAGTGGATTTCAACACCACACCCGTCGCCTCTGTGATGTCACGCACACCACGCAGCATCGGACCTGATGAACTGGCGGTAGAAGCGGTACAGTTGATGGAGCAGTACAACATCAGCCAATTATTAGTGGTAGATAAGAACAAGAAGGTCGTAGGTGCATTGAACATGCACGACTTGCTGAAAGCCAAGGTCATTTAACGCTATGCCACTCACCCTCCAGATCAAACCCATCCGCCTCGTCGCTTTCGACGTGGATGGCGTGCTCACCGATGGAGGGCTCTATCTCTCCGATTCTGGCGATGAGTTCAAGCGCTTCAACTCGCTCGATGGACATGGATTAAAAATGTTGCGCGCCTCAGGAGTGGAACTCGCCATCATCACGGGACGCAGATCGAAGTGCGTCGAATTGCGCGCCAAGAATCTAGGCATCCAACGTCTTTACCAAGGGGTTGATGATAAGTGGGAGGCGATGCAGTCACTCTTGGCAGATACGAAACTAGCACCTGAAGCGGCCGCATTCATGGGTGATGATGTGATCGACCTACCTGTGATGCGCCGCGTCGGGCTGGCTCTCAGCGTACCCGCCGCACCGCAACTGGTGCGCGAACACGCCCACTATGTGAGTCAGCGTGCAGGAGGACATGGCGCGGTGCGTGAAGTATGCGAACTCATCATGGCGGCTCAAGGCACGTTGGCGACCCAACTCGCGCCTTACCTTAAGTAAGCGATGAATACACAGCGCATCACAGGCAAACTCCGCTCATGGCTGCCACTGTTGCCGCTACTTGGTTTGCTGTACGCCAGTTATTGGCTGAGCCTGCAAGTACAACCCCTACCCTCTCTCACAAAAGAAGCTCGACATGATGTGGACTTCACCATTGAGCGCTTGACTTCTACCGCTCTAGACAAAGAAGGGCGGCCTCACTCTGTACTCTCCGCCGAGAAGATTTGGCACTTCTCGGACGACGATACCACGCACTTGCAGATGCCGAATTTCGTGAGCGTAAAAGTGGATCAGCCACCTGTGAACATCACCGCCAAACTCGGCACACTGAGTAGCAGCAACGAGGATGTGTTCATGCACGATGATGTCGTCATCACGCGCACCAATCCCAAGACTTTGAGTGAGATGCGGTTCGAGACGGACTATCTTCACATCGTCCCCAATAAGGACTTGGCTGAGACCGACCATCCCGTCTTGATGTATGACAGAAAGAACGTCGTCAGTGCTGTCGGCTTACTGTTTGACAACCAAGCTCGCACCGTGCGATTGCTATCTCAAGTCAGAGCTAAACATGAACCCAAGAATTAACCTCCCCCTTCAACTCGTCGCGCTACTGCTTGTTTGTACCGTGGGCAATACTCACGCTGAGACCGCTGATCGTGATAAGCCTTTGCATCTCGTCTCGGACAGCATGACATTGGACGATGCGAAGCAGACCAGCACCTTTGAGGGGCATGTCGAATTGACGCAAGGCACCTTGCGCATCCTCGCTGAAAAGGTAGTGGTGATGGAAGACAAACAAGGCTATCAACATCTGAGTGCCTCAGGCGCACCCGCCAGTTTCCGCCAGAAGATGGAAGGGACGGATGAGTATGCTGAAGGTTTCGGTGAACGCATCGAGTACGACACTCGTGCTGACACGGTGGATTTTTTCAAGAACGCACGCGTGAAACGTGGCCAGGATGAGGTGATGGGCGATTCCATCACTTACAACAGCAAGACCGAGACATTCCAAGCTCGAGGCAAGGCAATGGTGGCTGGCGACAAACCGACCAGCAAGGATCGTGTACGTGCGGTCATACAACCCAAGAAAGATAAGCCGCAGAATCTGCCAGCCAAGCAAGATGGCTTGACCATACAGCCCATCCCGACCCTGAACACACCTGCTACGGAAGCGACACTACCATGAGTGAACTGCGCACGACCTCG
>JBGSWB010000019.1:0-6022 GCA_041752675.1 Sideroxydans sp.
GTCGGTGTGGGTGAACTGTGGCGTGATGTATTTGATGTAGTCAGGCATACGACGCATGATCGTATCGACTGTCGCTTCTGCTGAGTAGCCGCGCTCTGCCTTGTCGCGATGGATCTTTTGGATCCACTCGAGGTTGACCACTGGCACGACACCGATCGCCAAGTCTACGAAACGACGAGCGTCGATGCCTTTGGATTCGTCTTGCGCCAAACCGTGCAGACCTTCATAGAACAACAGGTCGGAACCGGCTTCGATATCTTCCCAAGGAGTGAACACGCCTGGTGTCAGGTTGGTCAGGTTGAAGTGTTTATTGTGCTCTACGGCTTCGATGTCGCTATGCACGTAGTAACGACGTTGGCACATGCCTGTTTCGCCGTATTGTTTGAACATGCCTTCGATCTTGTCGAAGTGGTTGGCTTCTGGGCCGAAGTGGCTGAATGTGTTATGGCCTGCCTTGGCTGCTTCTGCTGCTGCTGCGCGGAACGCCATACGGTCTAAGCTATGCAAGCTATCGCCTTCAACAACGGCAGCTTTGATACTCTCGCGACGGAAGATATTCTCGAACGCGCGCTTAACGGTAGTGGTACCGGCGCCGGAAGAACCGGTTACTGCGATGACTGGGTGCTTGACTGACATAACGACCTCTCCTGAACGATTATTGATAATGATTATTAAAAATTTTGAGGCGCGATTCTAACCCAGTTTGGCTACCTAACGCGAGACGCGCGGGTTTTCCGCCCCTAGATTGCCCTTGATCTGGGTTGCGAGCTGCTCGGCTTGGGCGTGACTTGGCAATTGCCAGATCTGCAACACATAGACCCAACCGCCATCTTGGGCGACAGGCTTCAACTGCACGTCGTAGCCAGCATTCCGCCATTGGTCGTAGGCCGCCAATGCGCTGGCTTGGTCAGGAGCGGTCAATAAGTCGACTTTCCATTTGCCGCCAAATCGTGTGGCTGGCTGCGCGATCTCGGTCTCGGTCGCCCACTTACCCAATTGTTCTGCATCGACCGCCCCCACAGGAAGGGGCGCAGCGCCTTTGGGCATCTTGTAGAACGACAGCGGCTGGTCCATCACGAACTCGTTATCGTCGGCCCCGACCACGGATATCTTGCCATCGATCAGACACACAACCCCCATCTCGTCACCGTCTTTGCCTCACACGTCTGTTCCACGTATGCCCACCGTAGCCCCTGCGACTTTGACGGTGACATCACGGCCTTTCAACTTGGCGATGCTGGCAGTCGTGAAACGGAAAGCACCCTTGGCGACATTCAAGACGGCGCGAAATAAGGTTTCCTCCTGCTTACTTTGCGCCAACCCCTCCAGCATCAATGAGGCCTTCTCGCCCAACTTCACCGTGCTGCCATCGGCAGTCCGCACATAGATCCGCGCATTCGTTCCCGTGATGAGGCGATCACCATTCTGCAAGGCCAGTCCTACGCGCAAGGGACGCGTGGTATCACCGCGTTGTAGCCAAGCCGGCATCTGCACTGCCTGTACCTGCGCATCCATTTCAGCGTGAGCTGGCATGGCAAGCAACATCAAGAGCAACCCTAGCTTCTTGTTCATATCCAGACCTCCTTGCGTGAGCGAGGGGTGCATGTTGCCGCTATAATGCCGAACCCGCAAATTTCGCATCAGATCGAGTAGATATGCAGCCCAATTATTCTCCAAAAGACATCGAAGCAACCGCCCAACAGCAGTGGGAATCCACGCAGGCATTCGTCGCCAAAGAAAACAGCGACAAGCCAAAATACTATTGCCTGTCGATGTTCCCCTACCCTTCCGGCAAGTTGCACATGGGCCATGTGCGCAACTACACCATCGGCGACGTATTGAGCCGCTATCACCACATGAAGGGGTTCAACGTGATGCAGCCGATGGGCTGGGACGCATTCGGCCTGCCCGCCGAGAACGCCGCGATGGCCAACAACGTACCCCCCGCCGCCTGGACCTACTCCAACATCGAGTACATGAAGCAACAGTTGAAGGCAATGGGCTTGGGAGTCGATTGGACGCGCGAAGTGAAGACCTGCACTCCCGAGTATTACCGTTGGGAGCAATGGCTGTTCACCAAGTTGTTCAAGAAGGGCGTGATCTATAAGAAGACCTCGACCGTCAACTGGGACCCAGTAGACAACACCGTGCTGGCGAACGAGCAGGTCATCGACGGACGCGGTTGGCGTTCTGGCGCGCTGGTGGAGAAGCGCGAGATACCGATGTATTTCTTCCGCATCACCCAATATGCTGAAGAGCTGCTACAAGACCTCGACACCTTGACGGGATGGCCTGAGCAGGTGAAGACCATGCAAGCCAACTGGATCGGCAAGAGCTATGGCGTGCGCTTCGCCTTCCCACATGGCAACGATGAGAAGTTGTGGGTATACACCACCCGTGCCGACACCATCATGGGCGTGACTTTTGTTGCCGTGGCTGCCGAGCACCCGCTGGCGACACGTGCCGCACAAGGTAATGCCAAGCTGGCTGAGTTCATCGAAGAATGCAAACGCGGCGGCGTGGCCGAGGCCGACATCGCCACCATGGAAAAGAAGGGCATGGACACCGGCATCAAAGTCACCCATCCACTCACAGGCGAACTAGTACCCGTGTGGGTCGGCAACTATGTGCTGATGGGCTACGGCGAAGGCGCGGTGATGGCGGTACCTGCGCACGACGAACGCGATTTCGGTTTCGCGAAGAAATATGACTTGCCCATCAAGCAATCCATCTCGGTCAAAGACCAAGCCTTCAGCGATGCCGCTTGGCAAGAATGGTACGGCGACAAAGAGAACGGCGTGTGCGTTAACTCGGGCAAATACGACGGCTTGGACTACAACCAAGCCGTCGATGCCATCTCTGCCGATCTGAACGCAAAAGGCTTGGGCGAGAAGAAGACGCAGTTCCGTCTGCGCGATTGGGGCATCTCACGCCAACGTTACTGGGGTTGCCCTATCCCCATCATCCACTGCCCAAGTTGCGGCGATGTGCCCGTACCGGATGAACAACTACCCGTGGTGCTGCCGGAGAACGTCGTGCCGGACGGCGCAGGCTCACCGCTGGCCAAGATGCCCGAGTTCTACGAATGCACCTGCCCCACTTGCGGCGGCAAAGCGCGCCGCGAGACAGACACCATGGACACGTTCGTGGAATCGTCTTGGTACTACGCCCGTTACGCCAGCCCGCAATGCGACACCGGCATGGTGGACAAAGCGGCCGCACAAAAATGGCTACCCGTCGATCAATACATCGGCGGTATCGAACACGCCATCTTGCATCTGTTGTACGCGCGCTTCTTCCACAAGCTGATGCGCGACGAAGGTCTGTTTGGCGGTACGCCACGGGTGTTCCCTCACCCCAACCCTCTCCCGGAGGGCGAGGGGGCAAACGCCGCGCAACGCGTATTTAACCCTTTGGACGAACCGTTCGTGAACTTGCTCACGCAAGGCATGGTGGTCGCGCCCACGTTCTACCGCGATCTGGAAGGTGGCAAGAAGTTGTGGATCAATCCTGCCGACGTGGATGTGGAAGTCGATGCAAAAGCGCGCCCGCTCGGGGCAAAACTGAAGGCAGACGGTCTGCCTGTCGTCATCGGCGGCACAGAGAAGATGTCCAAGTCGAAGAACAATGGCGTCGACCCACAAGCCATCATCGACGAGTTCGGCGCAGATACCGCGCGCTTGTTCATGATGTTCGCCGCACCGCCCGACCAGCAGTTGGAATGGTCGGATGCAGGTGTGGAAGGTGCGTTCCGTTTCTTGAAGCGCGTGTGGAAAGCGGTGTTCGAACATGTCGAAGGCGGCGTGGTCGCGGCTTACAGCAGCGGTGAGTTGAGCGCAAATGCGAAGGCATTGCGCCTGCAACTGCACCAGACCATCCAGAAGATCGACGACGACTACGGTCGCCGCAAGACCTTCAACACCGCTATCGCAGCCACGATGGAATTGCTCAATGCACTCGGCAAGTTCGATGAGAACACCCCAGTCGCACGCAGTGTGGCGCAAGAGGTACTAGAGAACACCGTGCTGTTGCTCACCCCCATCGTGCCGCACATCGGCGAGGCACTGTGGTCTGCGTTGCGCTCCGGCAGTCAGTTGCGCGACCAAGCCTTCCCCAAAACTGATTCGAGTGCCTTGGTACAGGACGAGATCGAACTGATGATCCAAGTGAACGGCAAGTTGCGCGGCAGTCTGCGCGTCTCCAAAGACGCCGATAAGGCGAGCATCGAACAGATGGCTTTGGCGCATGAGGCGGTACAGAAGCAACTGGCAGGCGCCGCAGCAAAGAAAGTCATCGTAGTTCCTGGACGGTTGATCAACGTGGTGATGTGATGAAGAATTCGATGCGGACCTTCCTGTTCCTGACTGCCTTGTCGCTCACTGCGTGCGGTTTCCATCTGCGTGGCAGTCAATTGCAAGACATGGCGTTCGCATTCCAGTCGCTTTACCTCAAAGCCCCTGCCGAGACCCTCTTCGTTGCCGAACTCCGCACTGCATTGAATGCGAACAAGGTCGCCATGACTCCCACCTCGGAGACGGCAGACCTGTTGCTCGAAGTCGTATCGGAGCAGACCAACAAGAACATCCTGTCCCTCTCGGGTAGCGGTCGCGTGCAAGAGTATCAACTCATCTACCGCGTCTCGCTGCGCGCCTACGACAACAAGCAGGTCGATTGGCTACCGCCGGAAGAGATCATGCTGACGCGTATCTTGGCGTATGACGATGCGCAGATCCTCGCGAAAGAACAGGAAGAGTCACAGCTCTACCGAGACATGCGCACCGATGCAGTGGGTCAGGCCATACGCCGCTTGAATCGCGCCAAGCCACAACTGTAAAGCCTCATGAGAATCTCGACCGAAGACCTGCCGCAGCATTTGAAACGGGGACTCGGGTCGTTGTACGTCAGTCACGGCGAAGCCCTGCTGCTTGCCATCGAAGCTGCCGATGCCATCCGCAACGCCGCACGCGAAGCGGGATACACCGAACGCGAGACCATCATCGTCGAGCAATATTTCAAATGGGGTGAACTACGCAACAGCGCGCAAAGCATGTCGCTGTTCTCCTCGCGCAAGGTGATCGACCTACGCATCCCGTCGGGCAAGCCCGGTGTGGAAGGTGCGCAGGCGCTGCAAGATCATTGCGAGAACCTCGATCCAGACACGCTCACTCTCATCTCGCTGCCGAAGCTCGAAGGCACGGCTTTCAAGAGCAAGTGGTTCGCCGCACTGGAGCAACATGGCACCATCATCAGCGCGGATGAAGTCTCCCTCGCGGCATTACCCACTTGGATCGCGGGAAGATTGCGACGCCAAGGACAGTCTACCGATGCAGACACGTTAAAGTTCCTGGCCGACAAGGTGGAAGGCAATCTATTGGCGGCTTATCAAGAGATACAAAAACTCGCGCTTCTCTTCCCCGAGGGTGCGCTGACCTTCGACCAAGTCAAAGACTCGGTGATGGACGTGGCGCGTTATGACGTATTCAAGCTCTCCGAAGCGATGCTCGTTGGCGATGCTGAACGTTACGCACGCATCCTTGACGGCCTACGTGCTGAAGGCACAGCTACCGTACTTATCTTGTGGGCGATTGCGGAAGACATACGCGCGCTGGCAAAGGTCTCACGCGCCATGCAACAGAGTGGCAACCTCGCCAACGCATTGCGCGATGCACGCGTGTGGGGTGCGAAACAAAAATTGATCGAACGCTCAGTACGCCGCTTCACGCCTACCTTCGCCGAGCGTGCCTTGCGCCAAGCAGCACTGATCGACCGCCTCATCAAAGGTCTGCGCCAAGGTGACGTATGGGATGAGTTGCTACAGTTGGGTGTGCGCTGTGCTCGCGCAGGTGCGAAATGAGCGACGTATTGCTGGTCATCAGCAATACGCCTGACCGCGCCACGGCGGAACGTATCGCAGGCGCGCTGGTTGCAAGCCATGCCGCAGCGTGCGTGAACGTATTGGCCGAATGTAGCTCTATCTATCGCTGGGAAGGCAAGGTCGAGCAAGCTACTGAAGTCCCTTTGC